>JAITGD010000126.1 GCA_031280885.1 Prevotellaceae bacterium
TTTTTATTCTGATTGAAACTGGGAAGAATTTTTTAACCCTTGACCCCGCATTTTTTACACCCCACCCGTAGGGCATCAATATCAATAGAAAATCCTGCACCGAGGCACACACACCGAACCCCGTCAGGGGTTCCACAACGGAGATTTTTCATCGCATATTACTGATAATAAATTATTTGCAAGCTCAATATCTGTCTCGGGAACCATCATATTATAGATGCATCTCGTGGAGCTACGGCCTGTAATACTCACTGTATCAGCCTGGTATTTGCCACAAAAAGCCTGCGGCATCAGATATTTCTCGGCTAAAAATCAAGGAATAAGCCTCTATCTTAGTCAATTACAAGCTACAAAACACAAGGCAAAACAGCGCGAAGCAAAAAATCCGATGTTTTATCCGAGATTTTCGCGGTTTTGTGCCTTTGTTTCCATCTGCGAAAGAGAAAAATTGTGCCTTTTGATTACTCATACTCAATCAGTTGGTGGATAAATCTGCATATATAAAATAATAATTGTATATTTGTGTTGCCATGTCTGCAAATATTATATGATAGACATGTGTTTCGGTTTTAAAAACTATATAAACTATTGATTTTTTGAGAATTATTCCAAAAAATCATGCCAATGACGCCACAGGTTGCGCAAACTCATAGTTTCCACAGGTGATCTGAGTTCTGAATTGAAGTCAGTAAATATTTCAGAGATTTAATTTTATAATAATTTATAATTCATTATATTATGAAAAATAACAATTTACTATCGACAGTACTATTGATGTCTCTGTCTCTTATTTTGATTTCGTGTCGGAAGGATTATTCCGAATACAATGACAGCCGCAAGCCGCTTACTTTCAAAGCAATGATTGTCGGCAGTATATCCGAAACCAGAGCTTCGGCATCTGCCTGGGATGCAAACGACAATATCGGGGTGTATATGATCAAAGACGGTCAGGCGCTCGCCGACGCAAATGTCTTGCCATCTGCCGCCTCGGGTAATCGACGTTACACGACGACAACGGGCGACGGCGCTTTTTCGAGCGCAGCGGATAATACACTCTATTATCCTGAAGATGAGACGCAAAAAGTGAATTTTGTGGCATATTATCCGTATCGAAGCTCGATAACGGATTACGTTTATCCGATAAACGTGGCTGCTCAAACTTCGCAGTCGGCCATTGATTTGCTTTACGCCGTCAATACCAGCCAAAACGATGCGAGTACCGGCGCAGCTACCTTGCAGTTTTCTCACAAATTGAGTAAGTTAGTCTTCAGTATCGCTGCCGGCGAGGGTGTAAGCGACTTGAACGGCTTGGCGATAACTTTGGAAAATGTGTCCACTGCGGCGGATTTCAATTTGGTGGATGGCAGCATATCCAACCTCGACAATCTCAACGACATAAGCGCGAATGTGAGCGCCGGTGGTGCGCTTGCCGAGGCTATATTGATACCCGATGACATGAGCGGCAAAAAAATTATTATCTCCTTGCCCATCGGCGTTTTGGAATATCAATTCCCGCCGTTCACTGCTTTCGAGTCGGGCAAAAGATATTCGTATCAAGTCAATCTGAAAAAAAACGAGGGATCAATGCTTGTAATTAATGCAGGCATAGACGATTGGACAGATGCTCCCGCAACAAACATCGACGATTTTCTTACCGATCCCGCCGGCACTCAATCCGCTCCGTTCACCATAGCTCAGGCGCTTGGCAAAATCGGACAAGAAGAGGTGTGGGTCGAAGGTTACATCGTGGGAGCCAGCTCTTTGACTAAATCGTTTGCAAATACCGAATCGAACATAGTTCTTTCGGACAATTCAAGCGCAAGCGACGAAACCAACTGTATAATAGTTGATTTGGATGAAGCCGCCGCAGGCATACAGGCTCTGCTCAACATCGTCGATAATCCGGAACTTATCGGTACGAAAGTGAAAATCAAAGGAGATATTGTCAATTCCCAAAGCAATTCTTCCGTCTGGCTCGTCGAAGTAAGTCAGCAGAAGGGAGTTATCGGCGGCGGCGGCGACGGACCGGTACAATTTTTCTTTGAAAACTGCGGAGAAGAGAAGGTAACAAACAAATCTGTTCAAGCACATTCCAGCCCTACGAGTGCTTGGAAAATGCCGAATCCGCCCATCTCTTATTTTAATAGTTATGGTGGCAATGCTGTACACTCAACGAGTACTCTTGATAATCATATCTGGCTTGCGCCCAGTGCTGAGCTTGAACTTGCCATAAGCGGAATATCGAATCTTCAACCCCATACTAACGTCATATTGAGCTATAAACTTACAAGGTATAATACTCCATGCAATTCTGATTTAGTCAAAGTTTTTTACAAAAAGACGGGAGATGCCGATTTCACCGAACTTACGATTGCCTCCGTTGTTTTGAACACAAGAGACGTATATCAAACAATGGAAGGCATAAGTTTGCCGGATAGCGACGAGATAGAAGTTCTTAGGTTTTATTCAGACAACAACGGAGCAGGCATCCGTCTCGACGACATAACTTTAACCGGCACGCCGAAATAGAGTTCGATAATTTTCCAAAGATGGCCGAAGGCATGTAAAAACGCTGAAAATTCGTATTTAAAAATGTTGCGTTGCTTTGTTGTTTTGCTTCTTATATTGTTGATTCCAAGGTATCTCGACGCTCAAATACAGATAAAAGGTCGCGTGGTCGATGCGCTTACCGGCGAACCGGTGGAAAATGCTTCGGTAGTGCTGGCAAAATTCGATTTGAGAGTTACGACGAATGTAGCGGGAGTATTTGTATTCAGCGACTTGCAGGTAGCCGACGAGGAGACGATAAGCCTGCATGTCCGACACGAAGGTTTTGCATATCGCGAGTTTGTGCTGAACGACTTGGATTCGCTGAAAATGAACTATTTGGATATAAGTCCAGAATTACCTTCGGGTATTGCCGGAGGAATTATCGATGAAGCGCTTGCCGACGACGATTCGGAAAGTTCATCGCAGGAAATCAGTGCTTTAGTAAGTATATCCAACGACGTATATCTGAATACCGCGAATTTTCAACTTTCGCCTTTTCGATTCAAAATTAGAGGATACAGCAGTCGGCACGAACAGAAATACATCAACGGCGTAAGTTTCAACGACCAATTGCGCGGCGTTTTCAACTTTACTTCGGTGGGCGCTTTGAACGATTTGACTCGCAACGGCGACAAAATCAATTTTCACAATCCATCTTCGTTTTCTTTCGGTTCGATTGGCGGTTCGGAAAACATCATTATGCGTGCCGGAAATTACGGCAAAGGAAAACGATTCACCGTATCGCTCACTAACAGAAATTATTACCTGCGCAGCATCGCAAGCCATTCCACCGGTTTGATGGACAACGGCTGGGCTTTCACTGCGGTTGTCGGTGGACGTTATGCTCACAAAGGAAATGTTGAAGGAACTTCGTATCGCAATATGGCTTACGCTTTTGCGCTCGAAAAACAATGGAAGGCCGGCGAACATTCACTCTCGCTGACCACCTTCGGTTCGCCTATAGCGAGAGGTATGCAAAGCGCCTCGTATCAAGAGGCTTACGATTTAACGGGCAACAATCTGTACAATCCCGTCTGGGGCTGGCAAAACGGAAAACAAAGAAATTCAAAAGAAATGAAAGCTTACGACCCGACGGCAATAATCTCGTATCTCTGGAAACCAAACCGACTTACGACTCTCGCAGCAGGACTTGGTATTCATTACGGAATGTACGGAAGCACAGCGCTTAACTGGTTCGGCAGCGACCCGCGCCCCGATTATTATCGCTACTTGCCATCGTTCAGCGACAACGACCCCGCCATCGCCGAATTGTGGAGAAACAAAGACCCTACGGTAACGCAAATCGACTGGAACAAACTGTATTACGCCAATCTATACTCCTGCACCGACGGCGACGGCTCGGCCATATATCTGATCGAAAACAGAAGAAGCGATTTGTTCGAGATCTCGTTCAACGCCTCGCTCTCGGGAACGCTGTACGAGCGATTGAAAATCGACGCCGGTATAGGTCTGCGTACCTCTGTTTCAGATCAATACAAGACGGTGGACGATTTGCTCGGAGCTAAATTCGTGCTTGATATCGACAAATTCGCCGAACAGGATTTCCCAACTTCTTCGGACATAAAGCAAAACGATTTGAATCATCCGCAGCGGAAAGCGATTCGCGGAAGTGTGTTCGGTTACGAATTTCTTATCGATATAAATTCGGCAAATTTTTGGATTCAGAATCGACATCCATCGAAATGGATTGATTTTCACTATGGAACCAAGCTAACTTACACCGAATTTCGACGCGACGGGCGAATGAAAAACGGACGCTATCCGAACAATTCCTACGGCAAGGGGACGAAACATTCTTTTGTGGATATGGCGTTCAAAGGCGGAGCAAACTTTAAAATATCAGGAAGACACTTCATTACGCTGAATTTGAGCTACGCCTCCGAAGCGCCTTTGGCATACGACGCATACATATCGCCAAGAATCTCCGACAAGGTGCTGCCCGACCTGAAAAGCGGCAAAATTTTTTCGGCGGATGTGAATTACATTTTCAGTCTTTCGGCCATCAACGGTCGCGTATCGGTATTTCAGACAAATTTCAACGATCAGATTCTGCGTCAGGCTTATTACAGCGACTTTGAACGGACTTTCGTAAACCACGTTATGGGCGGTCTGAATAAGGTGCATCGAGGCATAGAGTTCGGCTTAGCTTACAAACCCAACAGACGCTGGACTTTCTATCTGCTTGGAACTCTGGCCGAATATTATTACGCCAACAATCCCGAAGGAACTATATGTTACGAAAACGCCCGAAGCGAAAATATGAATGAAACGGTCTATCTTAGAAACTATTATGTGGGCGGAACTCCTCAAAAAGCGGGAGTTTTAAAAGTGAATTATTTTTACAAATATTGGTTCTTCAACTTCTGCGTAAACGGAACGGACGGAAATTATGTAGATATCGCTACAATAAAACGATTAGTATCTAATTATACGACAGTTACACCTACCGACGAAGAAAGCTACGAGGCTTACAAAATTCTCACATCTCAAGAACGCTTCAAAGCCTCTTTTACTCTTGACTTATCAGTCGGAAAGATTTTGTATCTGCCGAACAAAAGTTCCATAGTGCTTGGACTTACACTAAATAACGTGCTCAATGACAAAAATATACGAGCAATGGGATACGAACAGGGCAGGCTCGATTTGGAAGCCCCGCGAAAATTCGCCGCAAAATATTATTATATGCAGGGAATCAACGGATTTTTAAATGTAAGCTATAGATTCAATTAATAGAGAACCAGGATTACAAGAACCAATTATGAATTATGAATTATGAATTAGCTACGCAGTCTGGCTTGATGAAACAAGGTTTGGCCTTAGACAATCAAGCGCAAGACAGTCAAACCAGCTTGCGTAGCCAATTCATAATTCATAATTCATAATTAAGTCCTGACTCTTGGTTCTTGCAATCTTGCTTCTAAAAAATAAAAATTAACTTTGCAGATTATGACAGACATTAGAAAATTGCCGATAGGCATACAGAATTTCGAGGATTTGCGTACCAACAATTACATATATGTTGATAAGACGCAATATTTGTATCGCATG
>JAITGD010000138.1 GCA_031280885.1 Prevotellaceae bacterium
ATATTCTCGAAACGCAAAGAATATTCCGGTTCCTCGGTTTCGATTTTCCATTGTTTTTCATACCTCGTTAAAATATGATTCAACACATTTTTAAGTGTTTGCAAACTTGTGTACGCCGCTTGATTGAAATCGATATAAATCACCGGATACTCCGTCCAATCCTTTTCCAACTCGGCGACGGCAAGTCCCTCGAAAAGATGTTTTTTTCCCTCGAAATACGCTCTCAATGTGGACAAAAACAGACTTTTTCCGAATCGTCGAGGACGACCAAGAAAATAGGGAACGCTCGTTTGAGCAAGTTTATATACAAACTGCGTTTTATCAACATATATATAGTTGTCGGTGCGCAGTTTCTCGAAACTCTGTATGCCTATCGGCAGTTTTCTAATGTCTGTCATAATCGGAAATATTTATAAAACACGCCGCAAAGTTAATTAAGAATTCATAAAGATTCAGGATTGCAAGAACCAAGAGCCAAGACGCTACGCAGGCTGGTTTGATAAAAAAGATCTGCGTGCATCCGTAAAATCTGCGTCATCTGGTGCAATAAGACTCTCAATCCAGCCTGCGTAGCAGTCCTGGTTCTTGGTTCTTGGTTCTTGGTTCTTGGTTCTTGGTTCTTGGTTCTTGGTTCTTGGTTCTTGAAATCCTGAATCTATTATATAAACACTTCGTGCAGAACACTTGGCGAGCGCAGGAGGATATTACAATCGAAACGAAACGAATAGAATTTAAGCATGGCTGCGAGGAATTTATGTCGTTGTTCGCCCGACAATTCTATTTCCGATACCGATGAAGCCGGGCAATTCAGCAGACGCGAGAGAATAAGAGTATCTTCTTTTTCAAAAAATTGCGGATGAAGTGGACGAAGTATCGTAAAACGTCCCGATTTTATATCGAACCAAGTATCGTCGTCGGCCTTGTCGGGCATCGAAAAGCCAAGATAGCGAGACAGATGTACCATAAAATGCAGATGAAAGTTAGCTACGCCCGCCCTCAATTCGTCGAGCATACAAACCGAATTGAACACAAAAGCAAAGAGTGAAGCGTCGGCCTGTTCGTCGCGCAGCAGACGGTACAGTAATTCGCCGGCAAAGAGCGCTATGGCGTTTTTTCGGACGTCGCCGATGATACCGTCGAGAACCTTCGTACGATGATATTCGCTTATGCAGTGCAGTTCGGATTTTCGTCCGCCGTTTGCCTCGAACTCAATCAGCGACAGCGGATGCAGGCCTGCCGGCAATTTTCCTCGCCGTCCGCCGCGTACAAGGAAGGATTTGCGTCCGTAGAGATCCGTGTAAAGATATATTATCAGACTGTTATCGCGATATTTGACCGTGTGAAGAACGACGCCTTTCAGCTTATAGTTCATGTTGTGAAATAATTGAGGCAATCCGAAGGAGTTTTTATCAGGACTTCGGCGCCCGCCTCGAGCAATTCCCCCGCCGAGCGAAAGCCCCACAGAGCGCCAGCCGGAAAAAATCCTGCTGCGCGAGCAGTGTGCATATCCACCGAAGTGTCGCCAAGATAAAAGATTTCAGACGGTTCGACCTCCATGCGCGAGGCGATAAAGAGAGCCGCTTCGGGCGAAGGTTTGCGTGGAAATTGCTCGCTTGCTCCACGTATTTCGACGAAACTTTCGACCGGCAACAACCGTCGGCACACCTTTGCCGTTATTGCTTCGGCCTTGTTGGAAAGCACCGACATTTTCGTCCCCCGCGCAGCAAGTTCGGCAAGCAGCTCGGATATGCCTTCGTAAAGGCTCGATTTGTTTACGCAATTAGCTCCATAATCCTCAATCATAAGAGCTAAGCAGCGTTCAACGGTCTCTGCATTTCGTTTTTCCTTCGGGATACAGTTTTCGACTAAGCGGCGTATTCCGTTTCCTACGAAAAATCTGTAATCATCAGTATCATAAGTCTGAAAACCTTCCGATTCAAGTATCCGGTTCATAGAATCGGCAATGTCGGCCAGCGAATTGACTAAAGTGCCGTCGAGGTCGAAGATAGCCGCCGAGTATTTTTTACGCATGATGCTATTAGATATATGTTTCCATGAATTTCGCTTTTCCCTCGTCTGGCGTGATAATTACATCAGGAATCACAGCCGGAATCAGCACAGTTTCTCCTTTTGACATCTGTGTTTGAGTTCCGTTGCACTCGATCGTTGCAGCTCCGTCGAGGCACATATACACCACAAAGGAATCGAGTTCCGAATAATCCCGTTCCATTGCGCGGGTCAAATCCAGCAAATTTGTAGTGAAATACGGACAGGTAACTAATTTTACTATCTGATCTGTTTTCGGCTCATACTCTGTTCGATACGATTGCAAACGCCGGTAATCGATAGCATCCATAGCCAAGTCGAGGTGCATTTCGCGAGCAGTCGCCGGATCGTTTTCCCGTCCCCAGTCGTATATTCTGTAAGTGATGTCGGATGTTTGCTGGATTTCGGCAATCAGCAGCCCTTCGCCGATAGCGTGTACTCGTCCGGCGGGAAGAAAAAATACATCGCCCGATTTTGCACGTTCTACATTGATAATCTGATTAAAACTATCATTTTTTATTCTTTCGACGAGTTCTTTACCCGTTACGCCATCTTTTGATAGTCCGACGTATATTGGCGAATCTTCGTCGGCTCCGACCACGTACCACATTTCGGTTTTTCCGTATGCTTTATGACGTTTCAGCGCAAGTTCGTCGTCGGGATGCACTTGCAGTGAGAGTTTTTCGTTCGAGTTGATAAATTTGAAAAGCAGAGGAAACTCTATTCCGAACCTGTTGTAAACCTTATCGCCGACCAGATCGCCCATATACACTTCGATAAGTTCCTGAATATCGTTTCCTTTCAGAAAGCCTTCGCTTACTTTCGACAATTCGCCTTTTACGGCCGACAATTCCCAGCTTTCACCCACTGCTTTTTCGGATGTGATTTTCCTGTCGAGCAAGTTCCATTTGTCGCCTCCCCACACTTTTTCTTTGTAGATTGGTTTGAATTTCAAGGGATATAATTCCATAAATAGTAAATTAACGTAGCCGCAAAGATAGTATTTTTGGACTTTTGGACTTTTGGACTTTTGGACTTTTGGACTTTTGGACTTTTGGACTTTTGGACTTTTGGACTTTTAGACTTTTAGACTTTTGGAAACGTTGCGTACCTCGAGGTAAAATGTTTTTCGCTCATTTCAATCCGATTGGCATAATGAGGTTTGTTCGGGGGACAGAATGTACATGGCTACTGAGCTTGTTTTGTTATTTAAATTAGGTAGAAATGAGGTTTTTTACAAGATATATGTCAGATTTTAATGCGTTGCTCCAACCGTCCAAAAGTCCAAAAGTCCAAAAGTCTAACCGTCCAACCGTCCAAAATTTAATTACCTTTGTCGGCTATGGTTATTGTCGATTTCGTATCCGAATTTTTACAGTTTCAAGGGATTCGGAGCGATGTGTGTATTTGTTTTATATGGATTTATTGGCTATTATGACGAAAAGCAAACGGAAGAAAAACATAATAAGACTGATCTGGGGTGTGATTTTGTTCCCCGTCGCGCTGTTGGCGCTGACTATTGGTCTGATAAACCTTGGGGTTTTTGGCAAAATGCCGACTTTTGAAGATCTGGAAAATCCTCAAAGTAAACTTGCTACTATAATATATGCCGAAGATTTCAAGGAAAGCAAGGGCAAGTCGCAGGTCAAAGACGATGACAAAGAGCCAAATGTGGTGCTTGGAACTTTCCATTTAGAGAATCGCTCGCATGTCGATTATAAATATCTGTCGCCATATCTTGTAAAGGCCTTGATTGCAACGGAAGACGTCCGATTTACAAACCATTCGGGGATAGATTTTCGCGGGCTTGGTCGCGTGTTGGTGAAAACTGTGCTGGGTGGCAACCGTCGCGCCGGAGGAGGCAGTACTATCAGCCAGCAACTCGCTCTGAATCTATTTGCTGAACGCGAACAGAACATCCTGAAACGCTCTATCCAAAAATTGCAAGAGTGGATTACTGCCGTAAAGCTGGAACGCAATTATACCAAATCGGAAATTGTGGCCATGTATTTCAACACCGTTCCCTTCGGCAGCAATGCTTACGGAATAAGCTCGGCAGCGCAGACTTTCTTTGGAAAATCGCCATCCGAGCTGAATCTCGAAGAATCGGCTCTAATGGTTGGAGTAGTAAATGCGCCGTCGAAATACAGCCCGGTGAGAAATCCGGAACAATCGAAGGAAAGACGTGATTTGGTTTTGGGACAGATGTGTAAATACGGATATATCAGCAAACAAGAGTATGATTCGGTGCGGGAAATTCCAATAAAACTCAATTACCGTCCTATTGATCACAATTCGGGTTTGGCTACGTATTTCCGTGAAATGCTGCGTCAAACCATGAAGATGAAAAAACCCGACCCTGCAAATTATCAGTTCAAAACAAAAGAGGACTTTTCGGCCGATTCGATGCGCTGGGAAACCGACCCGCTGTATGGCTGGTGTAATAAAAATCTGAAAAATGGCGTCCCATACGACCTCGACCGCGACGGCCTGCGGATATACACTACGATCAATTCTCGAATGCAGCGATACGCCGAAAACGCAGTCGAAGAACATCTTGCAATCACATTGCAGCCGCAATTCAACACTCAAAAGAAAGTCAGAAAACATTTTCCCTTTTCGAATTATGCAAAAGAATCGACCATCGAAGAAAGTATAGAACGCGCAATACGAAGTAGCGATAGATACCGATCGATGAAAAAGTCTGGAATGGTGGAAGATAGCATACGACGCAGTTTCGAGATCAAAACCCCGATGACGGTATTCGCCTGGCGCAAAGGGAAACGCTCATCGACGGATACGCTGATGAGTCCGCGTGATTCGATTCTCTATTATAAATCTCTGATAAGGACGGCTTTCATGGCAATGGAGCCGGGAACAGGCAAGATCAAAGCATACGTTGGCGGCCCCGATTTTCGATATTTCAAGTTCGATAATGCTTGGCAAGGACGTCGGCAAATCGGCTCCACCGTGAAGCCATTCCTTTATACCTTAGCCATTCAGGAAGGCAAAACTCCGTGTACGAAAATCCCTAACGTGCGCAAAGTCATACGTTTGCCTAATGGCGAGGCCTGGTCGCCCGAATCTACCGAAAACGAAAAATACAAAGGAGTTGAAATAACACTTAAACTTGCTTTAGCATTGAGCAGTAACAATATATCGGCGCAACTTGTGGAAGAAATCGGTCCCGAAACTTTGGCTGAAACCTGTCGTCAATTTGGCCTCACAAGCCATATCGATCCGGTTCATTCTCTTGCGCTTGGCTCGGCCGACATGTCGCCTTACGAAATGGTTGCGGCATACAATACTTTTCCAAGCGGAGGATTTCATGTCAATCCCTATTTCGTTACGCGCATCACTGACAATCAGGGGAATTTGCTGGCAACTTTCACTCAAAGCAAACGCGAGGTTATAGGCAAAAGAATTGCATATCTGATTGTAAATCTGATGCAAGGCGTGGTGAACGGCGGCACGGGAACGCGAGCGCGTCAATATGTGCCTTCGGCCGAACTCGCCGGTAAAACGGGAACTACGGATAAGAATGCCGATGGATGGTTTATCGGTTATCTACCGAAACTTACCGCCGGAGTGTGGGTGGGAAACGAGGATCGCGGAGTTACTCTTTTGGGCGACGGCGCTCGAATGGCTTTGCCGATATGGGGCTTGTTTATGAAAAAGGTTATGAGCGATAAATCGCTGGGAATAAGTGCGGAAGATAAATTTGAGATTCCCGCAGGAATCGACCGTGCTTCGTTAAACTGTTCGGAAAACGAGGACGAAAACAGCGAATCTGACGAACCCGATAGCCTGTTTTTTTAATCGTCAAAGCTCGCAAATTATATATGCCGGAATACAAAATGTTATGACAATCAGAAATAAAGAAATCATTTTATACACATTAGCAATATTGACGCTCGGCGCCTGCAATGAACGCGCTGTGGTAAGCGACGCCGACGGATTGGGGCTGAGAGGCAAAATAAAATCAATGAACGAAGAGTTTTTTATCGGACGTAGTTCGTTCGATAAAATCGTCCCCGAAAAAAGTTTGTACAAATACAGCTATTCTTTTGATTATTGGGGCAAATACCTTGAAGTGGAAAAATATTATGAGTTTTCGCGTACCGAAAAACCGGACAGCTGCGCCGCAGTCGGCGATTCGATCTGCAATTCGACAGTCGATTCGCTGCAAAATCAGCATCCTACGATGATAAAGGAGCCGCAATATGTGCTCGAAAAATATAAATATGTGTCCGATTCGACGGTCATTGTCAATGTATATGACGAAACGGGCAAACTTTCCGAATACGAAGAACGACACTATAAAAACGGCAAACTGACAAGCGTTGAACGATTTTCGGCCTGCGACGATGTTCTGCTATCAAAAGAAAGTTTTTTGTATGATCTGAGTAATAGATTGATCAATAAAACAGTATTCTATCCAAAGAATTATGTCGAAAGTAAATATCGCTATTCGCGAAATAAAAAATACGAATCGTATAATTATAGTTTCAAGAATTACGCCTATCGCTTCGATTTGAACGGATTGACTGTCGAAAAAGAAACTTATTCGGGAAATGTTTTGCTGGCGATAACAAAATATTCGTACAACGATTACGGCGACCTCGTTGCCGAACAGGAATCCGATATGCTGGCTAAAGCAATGAAAGAGACTGGATATGAATATGAATACGACGCTTCGGGAAATTGGACTTTGTGCGTGGAACGCCGTCCCGACGGAAATATTTTTATACGAAAAAGAAATATGATTTATTATTGATAGTTGATTCACCGACGCCAAATTCCATAAAATTATGAACCCGACGTTACAAACTCCCGAAGAGAAAAGTCTGATACAGACAAAACTTGACGAATTGATGGCAAGTTGCACAAAATCAAGCCAAGAAGAATCGGATTTCATCCGCAAGGCCTTCGACCTGGCTAACGACGCTCACATGGGAGTGCGACGAAAAGCCGGCGAACCGTATATATTTCATCCTCTGGCGGTGGCGCTGATTGTGTCGAAAGAAATGGGGCTGGGCTACAAATCGGTTTCTGCCGCACTGCTTCACGATGTGGTGGAAGATGCTGATTATACGGTGGATGATATACGATTTCGCTTCGGAGATAAAATAGCCTCGATGGTGGAAGGGCTGACTAAAATCGACGGCGTGTTCGATAAAAGCCAATCGAAACAGGCCGAAAATTTTAAGAAAATACTGCTTACTCTTACCGACGATGTAAGAGTGATTCTTGTTAAACTTGCAGATAGACTGCATAATATGCGCACGCTCGACGCAATGCCGCCTCACAAACAGTTCCAAATAGCCAGCGAAACTCTCTACCTCTTCGCTCCGCTGGCTTACCGGATGGGTTTCTACGCAATCAAATCCGAAATGGAAGACCTGAGTATGAAATACTACAACCCCGAAGCGTATAAAGAAATCAAATCGAAAATCGAAAAAAAAGAAAGCGAAAATAAACAGTTTGTAAACGATTTTGAACATCCGATAGTAAAAAAACTGCGCGAAGCAGGTATCGAATTTGAAATCAGCAGCCGCTATAAATCGGTCTATTCCGCTTGGCGCAAAATGGAAAACAAACACATCCCCTTCGAGGAAATCTACGACCTTTTTGCCGTGCGTATAGTCTTCGACCCGAAACGCGGAATACCCGAAAGAACACAATGTTGGTCGATTTATTCGCTTATCACTGAAATATATCGCTCGAAGACTGACAGAATACGCGACTGGGTCGGCACGCCGAAAGTGAACGGATACGAGGCGCTGCATTGTACGCTGATGGCCGCCGGCGGAGCCTGGGTCGAAGTGCAAATTCGGACGTATCGCATGGAGGAAATCGCCGAACACGGAATCGCCGCACATTGGAAATACAAGGAAACGGCCGTCGAACAAGAAGGCGAATTGGATAAATGGCTGCGCGAAGTGAAGGAAAATATGTCGAATCCAAACGTCAATGCTATGGAGTTTCTCGACAATTTCAAATTCAATTTCCTGGCGCCTAATATCTACGTTTTCACCCCGAAAGGCGACCAGCGTACTCTGCCCAAAGGCGCAACTGTGCTTGATTTTGCTTACGATATACACTCCGAAATAGGCAACAGAACCGCCGCTGCCAAAGTAAATTACGTCCTGCGTCCGCTGAACTACCCGCTGCAAAGCGGCGACCAGGTGGAAATAATAACCGTCGAAAACCAAAAACCACAACGCGAATGGTTAGGTTATGTGAAAACCCCGAAAGCAAAATCGCTTATCAGAAGTGTGTTGCGATCCGAAGTCAAGGAACATGGCAAACGAGGTCGCAAAATTATAGAAGACAAACTGAAAGAATTGGGAATACAACCCAGCGCACGGACTTACAGAAAGTTAATCAACGCTTACGCCCAAACTACCAAAGAGGAATTGTTCTGCAACGTTGGCGCAGGATTGCTGGCTTTGGACGATTTTGATAAAGTAATCAGAGAAAATACTCCGCAAAAACTTGTGCAGTACTGGAGTATGCAACTTGGACTTGGCGCCCGCAATAACAACGTGAAAAACATGCGCAGGGAATTGTCGAAAAAACAAGGCTCGCAAAAAATCGACCGTAAAACACCATATCTGATTAAGGAAACAGCTCAGGACGAAGAACCTTCGTTTATAATTGCCGACTGCTGTAAACCAATCCCCGGCGACGAAATCATCGGTTTTACCGACGAAGAAAAAACTACCGTAACGGTTCACAAGAAAAAATGTCCCGAAGCCTCGCGCCTCGCCGCCAAATACGGCGATAGAATAATAAACACGCAATGGGCTACGCATAAAGTGCTTTCTTTTCTGGTGATTCTGGAAATACGCGGTATCGACCGCATGGGTATCCTGCGCGAATTGACCGACATTATCACCGGCCAACTGAATGTAAATATCCGCAAACTGAATATCGAAAGCCACGACGGTATCTTCGAAGGCTCAATGGAACTATATGTCCACGACGTCGAAGACCTTAACATACTCATAGATCGAGTAAAAGCAGTGAAAGGAATGGACTTCGTGCGACGAGTGGAAGTATAGAGAATTATGAATTATGAATTCATAATTCATAAAGTTGAACCTTTTTCATCGAACTTTGTTATCATGCAAGCGCGATTTTGCGCACACTTAAAACAATTAATAGTTATGATTAAGCGTCTTTTATTTTCGTCGAGCGTTCACGACGGTTTTACATCGATGAGTTTGTTGGTTTTACGTCTTGCTTT
>JAITGD010000165.1 GCA_031280885.1 Prevotellaceae bacterium
ATTGTTGATTTAATGAATTAAGAGAGATTCAGGATTGCAAGAACCAAGAGCCAAGACGCTACGCAGTCAATTAAGAATTAAAAATTAAGAATTAAGAGAGCTACGCAGTCAAGCAGAAAACGTGTTCTATGCTGCCTTCTGCTTTCACATTCCGTCCCTAACGGGACGGCGAGAGGAGGATGGAGGCGTTTCATTCTACCAACATTCCGTCCCTAACGGGACGGCATTTGCCATCATGTAGAGAGGCGATTAATCGCATCTCTACTAAGGGAACCTTGGGAAATAAAGATTTTTATTCTGATTGAAACGGGGAAGAATTTTTTAACCCTTGACCCCGCATTTTTTACACCCCACCCGTAGGGCATCAATACCAATAGAAAATCACGCCACGACACACACCGAACCCCATCAGGGGTTCCACAGCAAATATTTGCATAGCACTTCAAATTTTTTTGAACCGTTTTGCCTTAGATTGCCTTACCTATGCCTTACCTATGCCTTACCTAAGGCTTATTTTATTCTATAAAATCTTATTTACCAGCTTCTTCCACAGTGAAATTATCCGAAATATCCGACGCGCTTACAGTTATTTTGCTGGTTTCGACACTGTTATTCTCGTGTGTAGCGTATATACCCGGTTCAAAAAAGTTTGAGCTGCTATTGATTTGCATTTTGAACCATTTATACACCGCGCAGACTTTTGCCGGCTCTTGGCTACAGCGACAGAAATCATTAATATAGAAACAAATACAGCCGCATGATACAAGTAACAAATATTTTGTATTATTTTGCAACCGTATTTTAACGTACAGTTAAGACGTATTAATTAAATTTTTAAAAATGAATTATTTTATCATTCTGCTCTTAAGTTTATTTGCATTTACGGCTTCAAGCCAGCATCTTGGAAACAGTGAGCATACTGTCGAAGTGCCTCTGCAAGGTAACACTTACACCACCTCGGGGCCAAATGCAATAGACCGTAACGGCAGGCTTCGTGCGTGGGATAAACCAGCCACAGTATTAAGCACTTACTTTCGCGTTTCATCGCCAGGTTCACTCAAATTATCGCTCAAATATACGGCGCAGAGCGAAAGCGCCGTTAAAATCTCTTGCCTTGGAAGGAGCTACGAGGTCAAGTTTGTGCCGGCAAAGGACACAGTGATCCATCTTGGCGATATAGAGGAGGTTGCAAAAGGTTATATCAAAATGGACTTTCAGGGAATAAGCACTTCGGGCAAAGATTTTGGGAACATCCGAAGCATACTTATCGACGGAAAGGTTACGCGAGATAAACCAATGTTTGTCAATAAACCCGACTATCATTACTGGGGACGTCGAGGGCCGTCGGTTCATATCGGATACACGTTGCCGAGCAATAATGTCGAATGGTTTTACAACGAAGTTACAGTGCCTGAAGGCTCTGATCCAATTGGAAGTTACTTCATGTCCAACGGTTTTGGCGAGGGATACTTCGGAATGCAGGTGAACAGCGAGACCGAGCGCCGAGTATTGTTTTCGGTGTGGAGTCCGTATAAAACAGATAATCCAAAGGAAATTCCCGACGATGAGCAAGTTCTGCTCAACAGAAAGGGTGAAGGCGTAACTTCGCAGGCGTTTGGAGGCGAAGGTTCAGGCCGACAGAATTTTATGACTTTCGCATGGAAAGCCGGAGTAACATATAAGTTCCTCACTCACATCGTTCCCGACCCCGACCGAAACGGCTACACGCGCTACACTTGCTGGCTGTTCAACCCCGACGACTCAAAGTGGATGCTGATAGCCAGCAACTCACGTCCAAAAACAAATAAGTATTATTCACACTCTCATTCTTTTCTGGAAAACTTCAATCCCTCGTACGGATATATCTCTCGCAAAGTGTTTTTCGGCAATATGTGGTCGAAATCCGCAGGCGAAGATTGGAAGGAGGTAACAACGGGCAAATTCACTCACGATGCAACAGCCTCAGCCGAACAGCGTATGGACTATCAGGGAGGCGTCGAAGATGGCAAATTCTTCCTGCGTAACTGCGGATTTTTTAGCGAATACACCAAATATGGCTCAATCTTTACAAGAAATCCCGAAGGAAAAAAACCGAAAATAGATCTCGACAAGTTGCCGTAGCAGGCCACAATTGTATATCAAACAAAAAAAGGATGTCCGAGCAGTCGAACATCCTTTTTTTGTTTTAGTTAAGAGGTGCCAAGCAGATTCGAACTGCTGTACGCGGTTTTGCAGACCGCTGCCTAACCTCTCGGCCATGGCACCTTTTGCGACCGCAAAGGTAATACTTTTTCTTAAACAGCAAAAAATATCCCACGAAGAAAACTACAAATATCCCACAAAGCTCACAAAGCTCACAAAGAAAACTTTGTGTGCTTCGTGTGCTTTGCGGGAACAAAAAATATCCCACAAAGCTCACAAAGAAAACTTTGTGAACTTCGTGTGCTTTGTGGGAACAAAAAGAAAATCTTCGTGGGAACAAAAAATATTCCCTTAGATGGATTTATTCAGAGTGATGAATCCTGTAGAAAGTTTCTGTCCGCCAATCATAACGGTTGGTTTGATTCTTATCGATACGTTGGACGAGCTTTGGCCGGTGTTAAGCAAGTTGTTCACAAAGCGAAAGATATTGTCTTTTGATTCGCCTTTAAACATTTGCATTACATCCATTTGCATGATAAAAGGGATGTTTGTTTGACCACCGTTGGCAGGTACGCTCACTTGCTTGTCGAAATATCCGGTAAGCAAGTTGGTCTTATCTACGTCGATAGCCCAGTCGAGGCCGGCTATTTGAGCGACCGTTGCGTTTGGATTTGTTGCCTTTACGTTCACTGTGGTAGTGAGCGGCAAGCTGCCGGAGATTATGCCCGCAGTCAGTTTCAGCATCGAGACAGCATTCAGATTATTAACGTTTTGAATGTCGTTCAGACTGATTCCGGCGACTGAGGGATTGCTCAATCCTGCAAACTCGTATTTGCAATTGACAAAAGAGGCCAACTGCGAGAGAGTGTCGCACGACGATAGGGATAAAAATGTTACAATCAATAAGATAATACTTTTAATCTTCATATATAATCAATTAATGTTTTATGGCGCAAAAGTACATAAATTTGGAGATTGCTTATCGACCTGCGATATAAATGATTAAACAATTATGGCTATACCATTCATAATTTTGTCGTACTTTTGTGGCGAATTAATTGAATATTATGTCAGAACAGGAATTGAACGAAATATTGTCCACTGCGATTTCGCTTCCGGCGGAAACTGAAATTGTCGAGTTCAAAGAAGCGAAAACCGGCTATGACTTCGATAAAATCGGCAAATACTTTTCGGCATTAAGCAACGAGCCAACCTGAAAGGCAAATCCTGTGCGTGGCTGATTTTCGGGGTTGAAAACAAAAAGCACCAAATCGTCGGTAGCCAATACCGTCTCAATCGCAAAGATTTAGACAGTCTGAAAAAGGAAATCGGAGATAAAATAACACAAAACATTTCATTCATTGAGATTTATGAGTTGCAAAAATCCGAAGGCAGAGTAATCCTGTTTCAGATACCTGCTGCGCCACAGGGCATTCCGGTGGCTTTCGAGGGATTTTATTACGGTCGCGCCAATGAAAGTCTTGTTGCCCTGAATATTGAAAAAATAGAACGAATACGCAATCAGGTTATCGGTAAAGACTGGTCGAAAAATATTGTGCCTGAAGCTACTTTCGACGATTTGGACGGGGAGGCGATTCTGAAGGCGCGAGAACAGTTCAAACTCAAACACCCCACTCTGAAAGAGGAGGTTGATGTTTGGGACGATGTTACTTTTCTCAATAAAGCCAAAGTAACAATAAACGGCAAAATTACGAATACAGCGATTTTGCTTTTGGGAAAAGACGAATCCAATCATTTTGTTTCGCCTGCGATTGCTCAAATAACCTGGGTATTGAAAGATGCGCCCGGCGGTTACGAGCATTTTTACACGCCATTCATTTTGACGGTGGAAAAGGCGCTTGAGTGCATCAGAAACACGAGATATAGTTTTATGGTAGATGACAATTCACTGTTTCCCAAAGAAGTAACACACTACGACAAGTGGGTAATCAGAGAGTTGTTGCAGAATTGTGTGGCGCACCAGGATTATAGTAAGAGTTGCCGGATTCTTGTTTTGGAATACAACAACAAACTCATTTTTCAAAATGCAGGCGGTTTTATCCCTGATTCGGTCGAAGAAGTTATTCGGCACAATAGTCCGCAGGATTACTACCGCAATCCGTTTTTGGCTCAGGCAATGGTGAATCTGAACATGATTGAAACTGTTGGAAGCGGTATTAAAAAGATTTTTACAATTCAGAAAGAACGCCTTTTTCCAATGCCCGATTATGACATTTCAGACGAATCGCACACAAAAGTAATCTTGTGTGGCAAATTGATTGATGTAAATTATACAGATATACTTTACAAACACCCCGAATTACCATTGGAAAATGTAATTGCATTGGACAAAGTACAGAAAAAACAGCCTCTAAGCGAAACGGAAACAGTACGATTGCGAAAATTGAAATTTGTAAAAGGCAGAGCGACCTCACTTCAAATTGTTGGAAATACAGAATCCGTCAATAGAGTGAAATCAGGCAGCAATGTAAAAACTGTCCCAAATAAAGAACTCAAACAAAAGATTTTAGAGTTATTAAAACAACAAGGTTCTGCTACAAGGGTAGATATTGAAAAACTGATAATGCCATACTTGCCAACAGAATTACCCATTGAGAACAAGCGAAAAAAAATATCAAATATAGTTTCCGAACTCTCTTTCAAAGAACGACAGATTGTCAATACTTCATCATCAACAAAAAATCCAGTCTGGAAACTTGTGGATTGACTGTGAATAAGAAGTAAGAAAAAAGTAAGAAAAAAAGTAAGAAATATATTCTATATTACTAATACTTAATTTAATATATTTTTGAAAGAAAAATAAGAAAAACCGAATAAAGTCAGACTTGCCCATTTAAGCGTCATCGCTGCGCGACTTAAAAATGGCATGATACAGACATTAATAGCTCCTCGATCCTATTTTATTTACAATGGCTGTCAGAGCGCCGTCTCCGGTAACATTGCAGGCAGTTCCGAAGCTATCGAGGGCGATATAAAGCGCAATCATCAGCCCCAGCGAGGCTTCGCTAAATCCAAGCATTGATTGCAATGCGCCGACAGCAGCCATGATTGCTCCTCCAGGCACGCCGGGTGCGGCAACCATCAGTATTCCAATCATAAATACAAATTCGACGTAAAGCGCAAGATCGTGAGGCAAACCTGTAATGATGCAGATAGCCAAACTCATAGATACGATTTTCATAATGCTTCCCGACAGATGTATCGTAGCGCACAGCGGCACGCAAAAGTCGGCAATATCGGCCTTCACTCCGAGCTTTTTTACCTGAGCCAGAGTTACGGGAATGGTGGCCGCCGACGATGATGTGCCTAAGGCAGTTGCGTAAGCCGGCAACATCGTTCTTAACATTGCTAATGGATTGCGCCGCGTCGCTGCTCCGGCAAGGCTGAATAATATCAGCAATAACAGTATGTGTAACACAAAGATAACTATCACCACCTTGCCAAATACTTCGACTAAGCGTATCGCCGCACCCGAATGTGACATGTTGAGAAAAATACCGAATATGTAGAAAGGCAAAAAGGGTATAATTATTTTAATGATAAGAAGTTCGATTACTGAACGGAACTCGGTAAGCGCCGATTTCAGCGTTTCGCCTTTTACGGCGGTTAAACCTATTCCCGCAACGAAAGCGAGTATCAAAGCGGTGGTAACGCCGAATACCGGAGGCATATCTATTGTAAAATAAGGCGATAGCAGGGCTGTTTCGGGATTATCCACGTTCATATTTATTTGTGCATTGGCCAGAATTTCAGGAAAAAAGGCGTCGCACGAAAAATACGTAAAAAAGCCTGAAAACAAAGTGGATGCGTATGCCAGGGCTACGGTGATTAATAATAATTTGCCTGCGCTTTTGCCCAAATCGGCTATGCCCGGAGCAACTAATCCAAGAATAATCAGAGGGATAGAAAATCCCAAAAATTGCGAAAATATGCCGTTGAAAGTGGCAAATACGCGAACCGCCCACGCAGGAAAAAAATATCCGCACAGAACGCCAAACACTATAGCTGTGAGTACTTTAAGCAATAAGCCGGGTTTCGTTTTTTTCATTATGATTTATTGTGTAATTGTTTCTGCTATTGTTGTATCCAGATCGGAAAATTTAAGCGATTTTTTCGAGATAAAGAATTTCAGCACTATACTTCCTCGATATACTCCTGTGTTGGCCGATTGTATTGCTAACGATTTGAATTTCCTGCGTTTCTGTATGCACTTCGGTATGCGGGCGAAAAAGCCGTAATGAGCTTTGATTACTGCTGCGAAGTACGAAAATCGTCCCGAAAGCAGATATGCGATTGCGGAAATTCCGTCCAGAATCAGTCGTATGAATATCGTATAAAGTCGATGTGCGGGAAGATTATTTGCAAGCATCATCAGATTGTTACGATAATTGAAGTACAGTTTGCGCGGCGAATCGACGGGCAAGGCGCCTCCGCCAACGTGATAAACCGTTGATGCGGGAATGTTGGCAATGCGATAGCCCATGCGTTGCAATCGCCAACAGAGGTCAATTTCCTCCATGTGAGCGAAAAACAGTTCGTTCAGCCCGCCGGCTTTCCTATATAAATCGGCGCGTAGCATGAGCGCAGCGCCGGTAGCCCAGAACACATATTTAGGTGTGTCGTATTGCCCTGTATCACATTCTGTTGTATTCAAAATTCGGCCTCGACAAAAGGGATAACCATATCCGTCGATGAATCCTCCGGCAGCTCCGGCGTATTCAAAGTAATTGCGTCTATGGTAGGATAATAGCTTTGGAGCGCAGGCGGCGGTATTGGGATGCGAATCCAGATGCGAAATCAGTGGTTGCAGCCAGCGGTCGGTAACTTCGACGTCGGAATTAAGCAACAAGAAATATTCTGCCGTGATTTCGGCAAAAGCTCTGTTATATCCGCCTGTAAATCCGTAGTTTCTATCGAAGAGAATCAATCGAATTTCGGGGAATTTTTCGCGGAGCATTTCCACAGAGCCATCGCTTGAGGCATTGTCGGCCACTATTACTTCTGCGTCGATACCGCTAAGGCTTTCAACGACTTTGTGCAGGAACTTCTCAAGAAAAGCCTTTCCGTTCCAATTTAATATAACTATGGCCGTTCTCACTGCAATTGAGCAGGTTTTGTTTCGATGTTTGATGCGTGTTCTTTTTTGAGTAAATCGTTCACCGTTTTCACCGGATTGAAGGTGGACAGCGGAGTTTCAACGAATATCGTATTCCAATTGCTCATAGCTCCGTTCCACAGGCCGGGCAATTCCTGCGCTTTCAGTTCTCGTCCGTCTTTGGTCTTTACGGATATGAATCCTGTTTCTGGATCTCTGAAATCGAGCAGGTTGAATTTTTCTCCTTTTGTGTCGCGCAGGCAACACACCAAATCAACGGGGTTGAAATGTGTGGACGAGGCAAATATCGCTTTTTGCTGTGGATTATTCATGTCAATTTGAGAACTTTCGGCGATTTGCGGCGAGGGTCTTTTTTCCGAATCGCAGGCTACGAATGGTCCACCTCCCGGTTCGCCTTCGTTTTTCACCATTCCGCACACTCGCATCGGTCGATTCAGCGCTTTTGCAAGGCGACGTTTAAATTCGTCAATCTCGTCCGAAGCTTCTACGCTGATGCAGAACGTGTAATCCATAAAATCGGCAATGCGTTCGAGCGTGCGCATATCTGTGGTGATTTCCAGCTCCTTTTGCATATCGCACACTTTTCTACGGACGTCGAGCAAAAGTCCTGCCAGTGCTTTTTTTGTTTTCACCGTATCGCCGATTCGGCTTTCGACGGTTACATTGTCTATATTCTTGATAAAGACAAGCTCAGCTTCGAGTTCGTTCAGATTTTCGAGCAAGGCTCCATGCCCCGCCGGACGAAATAGCAAACTGCCGTCGGCATTGCGAAAGACCTTATTGTCAAGATCAACCGCTATGGTGTCGGTGGATTTCTTCTGCTCCGAAAAACTTATCGATAGTTTTACTTTGTATTTCTCTTCGTACTTGGATTTCACCTCATTCATCAGTTTTTCAAAACCATCGCGATGTTCGGGCGAAACGGTAAAATGCAGTTCCGCAGTGCCATCGGGTCTTTTTCCGTATAGAGCGGCTTCTACAAGATGTTCCTCGAAAGCGGTACGCGGCCCTTCGGGATACAAGTGAAATAGTAACAATCCTTTAGGACTGTTGCCGTAGTTCATTCCATCGACGTCGAGAAAAGTGTGCAGTGTGTTAACTCTGTCGTTTTGCTCGATATTTTTCGATTTTAACTTTGCCGAAAGCTCCTTGCCGAAGGCGAATTTATTCAGATTATCGAAGAAAAGATCAACAGCTTTTGTTGATTTTTCGTCGCACGGCGAGCTAGTTTCCAGAGCGTTAAGCGCTTCGTACAGAGCTTTGAACATTCGCGAAGCGGCTCCCGATGCCGGCACAAATTTGATTCTCGAACCTGTCCAGCAGTCGTATATTTCGGCGTAACGGTCGAGTTCGGATGGCGATAAACGCTTGAGGCCACGCTCCACAGTAGCAGGAGCTTCGAGATGCAGAAAGGGAAATCCGTTTACGAAATTCGCAATTTGCTTTTCGATTTCGTTCTGCGAAACGCCCTTCTCGGCGAGTTTCTTGAATTCTAAATTGGTAATCATGTCATTAAATATTGATTGTTTAAATAAAAAGTTGTCAAATATTTGTCAGAAAAATTCCTGAGTATAGACATCTTGGCTCTTGACTCCTGCCATCTTGGCTCTTGGTTCTAATTAATTTCTCTCACCTGATAGGTTTTACCTTCTTCGGCGATTTCGGTATTTGGGAAGATACTACGTGCTTCGCGCTCGAAATTTACGAGGAACGAGTCGTCGTATCGCGACGAAAAATGACCGATAAGTAATCGTCCGACGTCGGCTTTTTTTGCTATTTCGGCGGCCTGTTTTGCGGTAGAGTGTCCGGTTTGTTTTGCTGTTTCGCGCATTTCGTCGAGAAAAGTTGCTTCGTGATAAAGCAAATCGACTCCTTGAATCAGCTCTGCAACCTGTTCAGAATAAGTGGTATCGGAACAAAAAGCATACGAGCGCGGCATGTATGGATAGTATGTCAAGGCTCTGCAAGGCACGATTTCGCCTGTGGGCGTGATATAATCTTCTCCATCTTTGATTCGCACTATATCTTCTGTGCTGAGGCCGTATTGACCGATAGCTTCTTTGTTGATATTCAGTGGCGGCATTCTTTCTCGGAACAGATATCCGCAGGTTGGGATGCGGTGTTTCAGCGGGATAGTTTCTACGGTTACGTTTTTGTCTTCGTAGATTTTCTGATTATCGTTGGGATCCACAGCATGAAAAATGACTTTGTAAGCCATATTTTCGCCGAAATATTTCAGATGATCGTCGAGTACATTTCCCAGAAGTGGAGGTCCGTATATATTCAGGTCGTTTTTTCGTCCCAGCAGGTCGAGAGTGGACATCAGTCCGAAGAGTCCAAAAACGTGGTCGCCGTGCAGATGGCTGATAAAGACGTTATCGAGCCTCGACAATTTTATAGTTTCGTTCAACCGTCTCAGTTGTATTTGGGTACCCTCGCCGCAGTCCACCAAAAAAAGGCGTTCATGCACGTTTAATACATGAGCGGTTGGAAATCTGTCTTTAGTTGGCAGCGCCGAGCTGGAGCCTGATACTGTGAGCGAAAATGTCATAATTCAGTCAAGTGTAAAAATCGCTGTGCAATAGAGAGATCGTAAGACGGTTTTCAGGCCGTCTTACGATAAAAATTTAATTCACTATTCGAGTTTTTCGCTATTATCAACCTGGACGTCCACACTTTGCATTTCTTCTTTCAGAGCTGCAAGTTCGGAAATATCGCCGAGAGTTGTTTTCTCTATCGACGAGTTCAGTTTTTTTACTGCGTTTTGGGTATTAGCTTCCTCGCCGCGTTTGTTTGCAGCTTCGGTTTCGCGTCTCAAATCCTCGTATGTACGGGTGTGAGAGAGAAGGATTTTCCTGGTGTTCTTATTAAATTCAATAACTTTGAACATCAGTTTTTCGTCGAATCTTGCCGGAGTTCCGTTTTCTTTTATCAGATGGCGCGGTGTAACGAAGCCTTCCACTCCGTATGGCAGGGCTACTACAGCGCCTTTTTCGGTCAGTTCCACTATTGTTCCTTCGTGTATTGAATCGACATAGAAAATCGTTTCAAACACTTCCCATGGATTCTCTTCCAGCTGTTTATGTCCGAGGCTCAGTCGGCGATTATCCTTATCGATTTCGAGAACCATAACATCAAGTTCCGAGCCGACTGAAGTAAATTCATTCGGATGACGGATTTTCTTTGTCCACGACAGATCGCTCACATGAATCAATCCTTCCACGCCTTCTTTTATTTCGACAAAGACGCCGAAGTTAGTGAAATTGCGTACTCTGGCCTGATGACGCGAGCCAATTGGATATTTCGTTTCGATATTTTCCCATGGATCCGGTTTCAGTTGTTTTATTCCAAGCGACATCTTGCGCTCGTCCTTATCTATGGTCAGAATAACGGTTTCTACTTCTTCGCCAACTTTCAGAAAATCCTGTGCGCTACGCAGATGCTGCGACCACGACATTTCCGACACATGAACCAGACCTTCTACGCCGGGAGCTATTTCGATAAAAGCGCCATAATCGGCCATTACCACTACTTGACCTTTCACATGGTCGCCGACTCTGAGATTCGGGTCTATCGAATCCCATGGATGCGGTGTAAGTTGCTTCAAACCAAGAGCGATGCGTTTTTTTGAATCGTCGAAATCCAGAATAACTACGTTGATTTTCTGGTCGAGTTCAACGACTTCCTTCGGATCGTTTACACGTCCCCACGATAGGTCGGTTATATGAATCAAACCGTCCACTCCGCCCAAGTCGATAAACACGCCGTAGGTAGTGATATTCTTTACCATACCTTCAAGCACCTGTCCTTTTTCGAGTTTCGAGATGATTTCGACCTTTTGAGCTTCGAGTTCAGCTTCGATAAGCGCCTTGTGCGAGACCACAACATTGCGAAATTCATGATTGATTTTGACAATCTTAAATTCCATGTTTTTTCCAACGAAGATGTCGTAATCGCGAATTGGTTTCACGTCGATTTGCGAGCCGGGCAAAAAGGCTTCTATTCCAAACACATCCACAATCATGCCGCCTTTTGTACGGCATTTGATAAAGCCTTTTACGATTTCGTTACTTTCCAAAGCTTGGTTTACTCGATCCCACGAGCGCATCGAGCGAGCTTGTTTGTGCGACAAAAGCAGCTGACCACGTTTATCTTCAGCTGTTTGTACATAAACTTCCACCTTGTCTCCGACTTTCAGGTCGGCATTGTAGCGAAATTCCGAAATTCCGATAACTCCTTCGGATTTGTAGCCCACATTCACGATAACTTCGCGTTTGTTGATGGCCGTTACCAGCCCTTCAACGATTTCGTTTTCAGTGATTTTCGAGAGCGTTTGGTCGTACAATTGCTCTACGTTTTCTTTGTTTTCGTCGCCGTATCCGGCTTCTTTTTCGAAAGCATCCCAGTCGAACTGATCGACAGGTATTGAGCTGTTTTTGAACTTGTTTTTCGATTTCGATTTTTCTTGTTCAAGTTCATTTTCTTCGGCGACGGTTTCCGTAGCCGGCGTTTCCGAAACTTCCGAAACTTCCGAAACTTCCGTCGTTTCAGGCTGTGTTTCTGCTGTTTCTGTCGCTTCTATCGCTTCCGCCGTTTCGACTATTTCCGGTATTTCCGGTGTTTCTGATACTTCTACTATGGCCTCAGATACTTCGGGCGCTTCGTTTGTTGTTGCGGGAACCTCGTTCTCCTGCAAGTTTTCCTCGTTGAGGATCTCTGAATTACTGTTCATTTAACTTTTACGTAAACAATTAATGGGTTAGACATTATGATAATTTAATGCGTAAATTGCCCGCAAAGGTAATATTTTATTTTGGATTGGAAAGATTCAGGAATCGTGGACGCTGTTCGGCAGAAGTTTGTCGTGTTTTTTAGGATTTCTTTTCGTCAGTCTTAATGATTTCGAGTATTTTCTCACGACTCAAGCCGGAAAAAGCCATAATTTGCTCGACGGTAAAACCATTGCGATTGCCGGTAAGTACAATTTGTTCTATGCCTTTCTCTATACCTTCAATCAG
>JAITGD010000056.1 GCA_031280885.1 Prevotellaceae bacterium
TCAGTATTTCGCAATTCTGCGCATAACTACGTTGAAAGTTTTTCCTTCGCTTTGTTCCCGCACGCTTGTCCAGTTGCCGTCTTTGTCGTATTCATATACGTAGTTGAAGACTGTCGGGATAGCGTTTCCGCCCACATAACCCGACGATTCTCTGCTTACGTTTCCTGAGGGGTCGTATTCGTATTCCGTTTTGTATCTCATGCGGTCACTTTTGTTGTATTCTTCCTTTGCCGTCAGGCGGTTGTGTTCGTCGTATCGGTATACAATCTTTTTGTATTCATCGCCTTCGGTATGTATTTCTTCTGCTGGATTGCCGTTGGCGTCGTATTTACGGGCAAAGTTTTCGGTAAGCAATCCTGCCGGCTTCAACAGTTCGATATTGCTGATGTTCCCGTCGCTGCCGTAAGTATAGATATATGTTTTGATAACATCCTTTTTGACTTTTACCGTTACTTTTTCAAGTTTTCCGGCGGCGTTATACTTATTTGCAGTATTAATGGTTACGCCAACCAGATTATCGACTTCGGTTTCCGCCGATATGCGTTTCTGTTTATCGTAGGTGTATGTTTTTTTGTAGATTAAGTTACCCGTTCTGTCTTCGGACAGTTCGTTTGTCAGGTAGCCTCCTGCATCAAATGAATATATCATCCGGGATTCGTCTTCGGTATCCTCGCCGATTTGATACTCAATCTGTACAATGCTTTTTATCTTTCCCTTGAGATTCATTTTCTCCCAATCCGTCTTTTGTGCATAACCCGTCTGCACAAGCAAGACCAATGCTGTGAACAGTTTTAAACCGATTCGATAGTTCGTCATTTTTCCGTGTTTTTATCTTTTAAATACCGGTGCAAAAGTATAAAAAAATACGGTTCAAGTCCGTTAAGATTTCGAGAGTTTCCGATTATGCTTTTTTCTGACGGAATATTCATTGCGTTTCTGCATGGCTTTTAAGGCTGTTTCACAAGCCCGTCATTCCGCGTCAAGCGCAGAATGACGGACTTTTGAGAAAGCCCCGTAATCAACTTATCATGATATTTATATCACATTGATTACGCCCTTTCAGGGCTTGTGTCCGGCGGCGCATTCCGTCTCGCAGGGCGTTACCCTGCGCCATTGCATTGCGTCTCTACATCACACGCCGGCAATTACAACAGGAATTGACAGTTAAAATCAATATATTAATTAAGGGTGCCTCTAAAAATAAGGTATCGTCATTGCGGGCTTGACCCGCTACCATAAAGTCATTGTTCTAATGAGATTCTGACTTTCGTCAGAATGACGGACAGTGATTTTTAGAGGCGCCCTTAATTCATTCATTAAATTTTTATTTCGGAGAAGACACCCTTCTCCGCTCGGAGGACACACATTCCCTCGCTCGGGGGACACACGTTCCCCTGTGCGAGGGACTACAAGAGACACAAAATTGTGCGTCTCTACGAGTCTATGATTATGCCGTTGCGATTGTCCCGTCAGGACATAAGTTCGGTAGAAAACACATCCCCCTTTTGAAAGCGTGCCGTCAGGTACGCAACATATTATTATCCATGTTGCGTACCTGCGGCACGCTCGTGTAATATTCATTGTGTTTCTACCGAACTTTTATGCCTGACGGCATATTTCCCCGCTCGGGGTCTTCCGAGGACCCCGAGCGAGGTCTTCGGAGGACCCCGAGCGAGGTCTTCCGAGGACCCCGAGCGAGGTCTTCCGAGGACTCTCCGCTGGCACGGATTTGCAATCCGTGCCAACGGCGCAAGTCCGTCATTCCGCGCTTTATGCGGAATCCTCTAAAACGCAGTTTGATTATCAGGGATTGCGGGTCAAGCCCGCAATGACGCTCGCTCATTTAACCCTTTGGGACAGCCTCATTTTTAAATTTCAATTCAATCAGGGATTGCGGGTCAAGCCCGCAATGACACTCCCCCGTTGCTTGACGCGGAATCCTCTAAAAACGCAGTTTGATGATTATGGTATTGCGGGAATGTTGAACTTGATTCAGCGCCGCAATGCCGTCGGGTTTGCGTAATCCGCAGGCAACGCTTCGCTCGCCTGCGGTTATGCAAGTTTAGCCCTTCGGGCTGTGCGTCTCTACAGGATTGCCCCCGCAGGCGCGGATTGTCTGAACTGTGATTTTCGTATGATTCATTTGATTTGTATGATTCCGCCGGCGCGGATTTGTAATCCGGTGTTACCGCCGGCGCGATAGCCCGAATGGGCTTGATTTTCATAACCGCAGGCGAGCGCAGCGTTGCCTGCGGATTGCGCACTTGTAGAGACGTAGCATGCTACGTCTCTACTTCCTGTTCGGACAAGGTTCTACCTTGTCCGCCGCTATCCGCGCGGGCTGTGCCTGCATTTGCATCTTTGTTGGCAGGCGTAGCCTGCCGAGATAAACCGGACGAGGCACAGCCTCGTCCGAACAAGGGACGGCATTTGTTATTTGATAGAACCTTGTAAAATAAGGGTTTTGTCATCGATAAAATGGAAAAAGATATTTTTGTCTATGTTCATATTTTGGACACCCCACCCTACGGACAATCCGGCAACACAAAATTAAACTACAGCTTCCAATCGTCCAAATGTCCAAAAGTCCAAAAAATCAAGGCTGTTTGAGCGGAAAACGGGACTCGAACCCGCGACCCTCAGCTTGGGAAGCTGATGCTCTACCGACTGAGCTACTTCCGCCTTAAGTGGCCGCAAAGATACAGCATTTTTAAATATCCTTCATATATTATTGTACTTTTGCGGCATGATTAATTATCTGCAAGCGGAAAAACTGAGCAAGTCGTACGGAGAATCAGTTATGTTTAACGAGGTCAGTTTCACCATCGACGAAGGGCAACGCATCGGCCTGATAGGATGCAACGGATGTGGTAAAACCTCCCTGCTGAACATGATAGCCGGCTACGAAGGCTGCGACGCAGGAAGTATAACGCTGAGAAAAGACCTGAAAATAGGCTATCTGGAACAGGATCCGCGATTTCCCAACGATTTAACCGTGCTGCAAGCCTGCTTTTTCGCAACAAACGAAACGCTGCAAACTATCGCTCTGTACGAAAAAACGCTGGCTTCGGATGACAAAAAAAACATGCAAAATGTCCTCGAAAATATGGACAGATTGAAGGCTTGGGACTATGAACAACGTGCCAAACAGATTCTTACCCGTCTTAAAATCACCGATTTCGATAAGAAAATCGCCGAACTTTCCGGTGGACAAATCAAAAGAGTGGCGCTGGCTAACGCCCTGATTCTCGAACCCGAACTGCTGATTCTCGACGAACCAACCAATCATCTGGACATCGAAACGACGGAATGGCTGGAAGATTATCTCAAACGCGAGAGAATGAGCCTGCTGATGGTTACGCACGATAGATATTTTCTCGATAGGCTTTGCTCCGTAATACTCGAAATCGATCGCGGACGAATGTTCCGTTACGCCGGAAATTATTCGTACTTCCTCGAAAAGAAAAAAGAACGTATCGAAAACGAAAACGCTGAAATCGACCGCGCAAACAATCTGTTAATAAAAGAACTCGACTGGATGCGCCGCGGCCCGCAGGCACGTGCCGGAAAAGCAAAAGCCCGCATCGACGCCTTCTACGATTTGCAGGAAAAAGCCGCACGACGACACGAAGATAAAAACGTAACTCTCGACATTAAAGCCTCTTACATCGGAAAGAAAATATTCGAAGCCAAACAGGTCTGCAAAAGTTTCGGAAAGCTAAAGATTCTCGACGATTTCAACTACGTATTCTCTCGCTACGAAAAAATGGGCGTGGCTGGCGACAACGGAACAGGTAAATCGACCTTTGTCAGAATGTTAATCGGCGAAATCGCGCCCGATACAGGAAATTTCGACCTGGGCGAAACCGTGCGATTCGGATACTACGGCCAGCAAACTCCTCTTTTCGACGACGATGCAAAAGTTATCGACCTCGTGCGCGACATCGCAGAAACGGTCGATACCGGCGAAGGACGCAGGCTCTCGGCCTCGCAATTTCTACAACACTTTCTGTTTGCTCCTGATAAACAACACGATTTCGTGCGCAAACTCAGCGGAGGTGAACGTCGCCGACTCTACCTTTGCACAGTACTGATGCGCAATCCGAATTTCTTGATTCTCGACGAACCTACTAATGATCTCGACATCATCACATTAAACGTACTCGAAGATTATCTCTGTAATTTTAAAGGTTGCCTGATAGTGATTTCACACGACCGATATTTTCTCGACAAAACTGTAGATCATCTGCTCATTTTCAAGGGTAATGCGGAAATCAAAGACTTTCCTGGCAATTATTCCGATTATTTGTCCATACAAAAAGACGCCGCAAAGGAAATCGAAACTAAAAACTCTGCAAAAGAAGCAAAACCCGATATCCGCGAAAAAAACAATCAAACGAAGACAAAGAAATTGAGTTTCAAGGAACAACGCGAACTCGAAACTCTGGAAAAGGAAATATCGGAACTCGAAAACGAAAAAACTCTGCTTGCAAACTTGATGAATAGCGAAAATCTTTTGCACGAGGAACTTGTGAGAAATTCAACACGCATGGCCGAAGTGATGAAACAGATCGACCTCAAATCGGAACGCTGGTTGGAACTAAGTCTAAACGAGTAAATTCCATGCAAAAGAAAAGAAATTATTATCGAATATATTCGTCGATACGGCCGGCTAAGGTCATAAGCATAATTTCGTCTAATTTGATGTGATATTCCACATTCAGAAGTCTTTCCTCAGCGTCTCGGACATTAGTTTGGGCTTCGCGCAGTTCGATTCCGGCAAGTTCGCCAAGCATGTAACGTTCCGAAGCGTCTTTGTAATGGGCGGTGGCTGTAACGAAATTTTCTTTCTCCATTTCCAGAAGTTTTAAGTTTTTTTTGTGCGAATTGAATGATTCTAACAAGCTGGCTATCAATTGCTGTTCCGAATCCATAACGTACAATTCGGCCGAACGAATTGCAATCTTCTGATTATTGATTTGGCGTTTGCGATTAAATCCATCGAAAATATTGATTCCCAGCGTTAAACCATAAGTCATGCCATAGTTTTGCGACATGCGCGTACTGCCTTTATTGAAACCATTGTAGGCATATTCGAGGCCTGTGTTAAAACGCAGATACGGAAGACTTTGTGCACGAATTATCTTCAAATCGAGTTCCGAAATATTGTTTTGTTTGGCAGCCAGCAGCAAGTTTGCATTGTTAGACAGAGCGGCTGTATGCAAATCGTTGTAATCGAGCGCTCCCGACAGCAATATTACAGAATCGAAAGTGTCGATTTCGTAGCCTTCGTGCAGAGTTCCCATCAAGGTTTTAAGACGTATTTTTCCTGACAGCATATTTTGACCCTGATCTACCAAGCGCGTACTATCGGTATTAAAATCTACCTGAGCCTGAAGAAGTTCAAGCTTCGAACGAGAGCCAAGTTCGTAATGAATGGAAGTTATACGCAAACGCTCGCGCGAAAGACTTAAAACATATTTCAGATTTTCGGCAAGACGTTCTTGTTGAATGAGATAATAATACTCCGCAATGACGCTTCCTACGAGATTTTCCACAGCTATGCGGGTTTTCAGTTCGCCAACATTCTGCAATTCCCTCAGTTTCTCGTAAGTAGTCGATACGCTGAATCCCGAAAACAGATTCCAATTTAGATTGATTCCTCCACTCAAACCATTGCCTGCAAGACCGTTGGCGGAAGTGCGAACATGGTCGAAATTCTCCGAAACAGTATTTCGCAAGCTTCCGGAATATCCGCCGCTTGCACCGACAGTGGGCAAATAACCGGCGTTTCCACGAGTGTAATTGTTTCTGCTGATTTCCTCGTCGTTACGAATGATTTTCAGTGAAAAATTGTTTTTCAACGCCGTTTCAATGCAGCATTTCAAATCGACGCTCGACTGCGCTCGACCAACAAAACAAGCTGCCGCCAAGGCAAATACAAGTAAATATCTTTGAAATCCAATCTTTTTCGCTCCGAAATAATTTATCTTAAACATCCGTTATTGCTGATTTTAATACTATTATCTTATTATATATACCACGCATCCACTGCGAAATTTGCGCAAAATTAGTTGATTATTTTTACATCGGAACGGAAATATAGCTCAACAGTTGTTCGCAACTCATGATTCAGTCGATTTTCTTTGTTTTATCGCCACTCTATTATCATGTTCATACATATATTTAAATTTTAACACCTTGAATTATAGATAAATAAAAATTTATTTTGGTGAATTAAAAAATAGTATTACTTTTGTATTCGTAAATGTAAGTACATATAGACATAAAACGAAACTTTTATATGAACGACAGGTATTACATAGGAGCAGATATTGGCGGCACGCACATTTCCTGCGCGCCCGTAAACATTGCCACAAAAGAAATCCCTGAAGGCAAGATTTACAGGCGGAAAGTGGATTCCAAGGCCTCCTGCTCCACCATAATAGAGGCGTGGAAAGCGCTTATAAATGAGGTTATTTCCCTCGTCGGCAAGGTCGAAGGCATAGGTCTCGCCGTTCCCGGCCCTTTCGATGAGGAAGGTGGAATCTCGCAAATAATTGGCGTACATAAATTTGATTCGCTATTCGGGCTGAATGTTCGAGAAGCTATACGTCCTGTTTTCAGAGGAAAAGCCAAACCGGTGATGTTTGTAAACGACGCCGCAGGATTCGCTTTGGGCGAATATTACGCCGGAGCCGCACAGGGCAGCAAACGCACGCTGGCGATAACGCTGGGAACAGGCTTTGGCAGCGCTTTTCTGCTGAACGGCACACCGCAACGCGAGGCAAAAAACGGTGTGCCTCCAAAGGGCTATCTATACAATTTGCCTTTCGGCGAAAGCATTGCCGATGATTATTTTTCTACAAGATGGTTCGCAAACGAATGGAAGAAAAAAACCGGTGAAAACATCAAGGAAGTCAAAGAAATAGCCTTGTTTGCAGAAAATAGAGACGTAAGAGCTATAGCTATTTTCGACGAATTTGCAGATAATTTGATTTCCTTTCTAAGCACACATACAGAGCATTTCGCTCCCGACACTTTGGTCGTTGGAGGAAACATAGCAAAGGCTCACAAATTGTTCATACACAAAATTAAAGAAACATTCGGCAAAAAAGGAATCGCGGTAAAAGTTTGCGAACTTTGGGACAATGCCTCAATCATAGGCGCCGCAATGAGTCTGGGTCAAATACCGGCAAACGACAAACGCTGTCGAAAAACAGAACAATTCCTTGCTCCGGTCAAAGCAGAAAAAACCTGTCAGGGAATTTATGATATTTATCCCGCTTTCCCTCTCGAACAGGGCAAGATAGCCTGCGGAATCGAAGCAATCGCCACTAAAATGTCCATACATAATACCATAATCATCGACGGATATGTTGGCGTTTATTGGGACAAACTTGCGGAAGAACTTTCTGCCGCTTTAGTTGCAAAAGGTAAAACCGTGCGCTGGTTTCAAATAGACGCAGCAATGAAACCGGCAGAACAAATCGAGGAAATGCTAAAGCCTTATCTGGGTGGCGACGACCCTGTTTTCGGCAAAATTACCGACAAAAAACTATCCGACTGGTTCGATCCCGATAAATTGCAGCGAATACAAGTCGATTCCGAAGTGGATATCAACATAATAGCTGGATGCGGAGCAGCGTTGGCAGGATGGAATGGAGAACTGATATACGTCGATTTGCCGAAAAACGAGTTGCAATTTCGCGCAAGAGCAGGCGCAGCAAACAATCTCGGCGCCCGTGAACGCAAAAATAATCAGCAGACATACAAGAGATTCTATTTTGTTGATTGGTGCGTTCTCAACAAACACAAATCGGAAATTTTGCCCGAAATAAAACTGATAATAGACGGGCAACGTCCCGATAATTATCTATGTATGAGTGGAGACGAATTGCGTGCCGGACTTGAAACAATGAGCCGTAACTTTTTCCGCGTGCGCCCATGGTTCGAACCTGGCCCATGGGGAGGAAACTGGATGAAAACCAAGATAGAAGGTCTAAATAAAGAAGTAATCAATCTGGCCTGGTCATTTGAATTGATGACTCTCGAAAACGGCCTGATGTTCGAAAGCGAAGGCTATCGCATGGAAGTTTCTTTCGATTTTTTGATGTATGCTCAATACCGCAAAGTGCTGGGCGACTGCGCCGACAGATTCAAATACGATTTTCCGATACGCTTTGATTTTCTCGACACTTTCGATGGAGGAAATCTATCTGTGCAGTGCCACCCACGACCCGAATATATCCAACAGGAATTTGGTATGCCTTTTACGCAGGATGAAAGCTATTATATCCTTGACTGTCAAAATACTTCTACGGTGTATCTTGGATTTCAGGAAAACATAAATCCGGAAAAATTTTATCAGGCGCTCTCGGAATGTGAACGTAAGGGAAAAGATCCTAACATAGAAAGCTTTGTGCAAAAACATAAAGCGAAAAAGCATGATTTGTTTCTCATTCCAAACGGCACCATTCACGCATCGGGAAAAGATAATCTGGTACTCGAAATCAGCAGCGCGCCTTACATATTCACTTTCAAGATGTACGACTGGCTGCGACTTGATCTCGACGGCAGGCCGCGCCCTATCAGTATCGAACATGCAATGAAAAATCTGTATTTCGACCGTCGGGGCGAAACAGCAAAAAACGAACTGATTTGCAAACCGTACATCATCAATCAATCGCCCGACTGCGTGCTGGAACATCTGCCCACGCATCCTGCTCAATTCTATGATGTACACCGATATACATTCGACAAAGAAATAACTGTCGAAACCTCCGGTAAGTGCCACGTGTGGATGCTGGTCGAAGGCTCGTCGATAATGCTCGAAACAGCCGAAGGCATGAAACAGCGCTTCAACTATGCCGAAACCTTTGTAATTCCGGCTGCAGCAGAACGTTATACAATAAAAAACGAAAGCCCCAAACCAGCTATAATGGTCAAGGCTTTTGTGAAATCAATATAAATCACAAATCAATTTAATTTACCAATTTATGAATCAATTTATTAAAAATGCAATTTGCCTATTGTGGGGCGAAGCAAACGGGCGTGTATGTTTACACAAACGCATTTTCCTGATGCTATGCTTTCTGGCAACAGGCACGGGGCAAGTCTTTGCTCAACAAAACAGCTCGACGGTTTCGGGACTGGTGCTTGAACGCGATAATCAGCCTATTGCCGGCGCTTCGGTGCTGGTTGCCGGTACGCAGTCGGTTACAATTACCGACAGTAAGGGCGCGTTCAGTATCGATGTGCCGGCAAATGGCTCGCTGACAATCTCGTTCATGGGCTACAAAAGCCAAACGGTGTCGGTGAACGGGCGCACTCAGTTAACGATTGTGCTCGAACCGGAAGCTATCGAAATGGAGAGCGTGGTGGTGGTCGGTTATGGCTCGCAGAAAAAAATCAATCTCACAAGCGCCGTAGCGTCCATTTCTACAAAAGAGCTGCAAGGCAAGGCCGTAGTGAATCTGACCGAAGCGCTGCAAGGCTTGTCGCCGGGTTTGATTATCGAACAGTCGAACTCTGCGCCGGGGGCAAGAGCCGGAATCAACATCAGAGGACTTAACACAATGAACGACAATACACCTCTGATTATTATCGACGGGATTCCGGGCGCCGACATCCAAAACGTATCCATAGGCGATATTGAGCAAATATCGGTACTCAAAGATGCGTCGTCCACAGCTATTTACGGCTCGCGAGGCTCGAACGGAGTCATTCTCATCACCACAAAAAAAGGCAGGGAAGGACAAAGCGAAATCAACTACGATTTTCAGTATGGCTGGCAATCGCCGGCGCATCTGCCCGACATAGCCGACTCGTGGATATATGCTTCGCTGCGCAACGAAGCGCTGGTTAATTCGGGACAGCCGGTACGGTTTTCTCCGCAAGAAATCGAGTGGTACAGAAGCGGTCAAGGCCCCAATGTGAAATGGATGGAAGAAATTTACCACTCGGCAGCGCCTCAGCAGTCGCACAGCCTCTCTATCACAGGTGGTAACGCCAAAACAACGCACATGATTTCGCTGGCTTATCTGAATCAGGAAAGCATGTTTAAAGGCGACGATTACGGGCTTCGTCGCTATCAGGCGCGAGCGAATCTTACGCATCAGGTTTTGCCGGCATTAAAAATCACAGCCACAGCTGCATACATTCGTAATAACATCAGAGATCACGCCTACTGGACGGAGTGGATTATTGAACAGGCCTCGCGTATGCCGTCGATTTATCCAATCAAGGACGAAAACGGCCAATATACATACCCAAGCGGCAGCAATTCCAATGCCCTTTCGCGTCTCGAAAAAGGTGGATACCGCCTTAATGCCAACGACGATTTGTCGGGTACACTATCGGCGGAACTCTCGCTGTTTGATGGTCTGAAACTTTCCGGCATGATAGCCTCACAACTGCAAAACAGCCAATTGCACGAGAATCGGAAAGCTATTGCCGACCCGCTGTCGGGCGATAAGGAAAATAAAATCACAGAAAACTTTCATCGCACATTTTTTCTGACTTCGAACATTCTGCTCAGTTACGAAAAACAATGGGGCAAACATCGTATTGGCGCAATGGCCGGATACGAGTACGAAGGAACTCAACATAAATGGTTTGAAACATGGAGAAAATACGACGAATGGAATTTTGACGTCATCGGCGACAGCGAACTCACGGGTGCAAATGTGGCCAACAGAGGCAATGCCATCGACCGCGATATTATGTATTCGATATTCGGACGCGCTACCTATAATTACGAAGATAAATATCTGTTTGAATTTAATTTGCGTAACGATAAATCCTCGAAATTCAAAAAAGGAAATCAGGGTAAAATCTTTCCCTCGCTCTCTGCTGCATGGCGAATATCAGAAGAAGCTTTTTATGAAGGCTTTGCCCGATATGTGCCTTCTCTCAAACTGCGTACTTCCTGGGGCGAATCGGGCAACAATCGCATTGGTAACTATCTGTATGCCGCAAACGTATCTACGGGCAACGGCTACATGTTTGGCGGCAACACAGTTCCCACTGCCTATTTCAGCTCATACAACGAAGAAATACGATGGGAAACCACCTCTATGTTCGATCTGGGAATCGACCTTGGTCTGCTGAATAACGCGCTGAATATTACGTTTGATTATTTTTACAACAGCACTCGCGACATCCTTGTAAACCTGCCCGTGAGCGGCGTTTATGGCGACGGAGCTGCTACGCAAAACTACGGAAAAGTGGCTACGCGAGGATGGGAAGCGCAGGCAAACTATGTTTTCAGGACGGGAACGGTGCGGCATCGCTTGTCGGCCAACATCTCCGATTCGCAAAACGAAGTGAAACAGTTTGGAGCCGAATCTATTGGAGGATACGATGTGAACACTATTATCAAAGAAGGCTATCCGCTGTGGTCGTATTATGCTTACCGATGGGACGGACTGTTCCAGAATCAGGCAGAGGTGGCTCAGGGACCTCACTTGCCGGGTATTACGCCTAAACCCGGCGACATCCGTTATATTGACAAAAACGGCGACAGCGAAATTACCGAAGACGAAGACCGTTTTATTGTCGGCAACCGTTATCCGCGTTATACCTTTGGATTTAGCTACGGATTAGAATGGAAGGGTTTCGATTTTTCGATGCTCTGGCAGGGAGTAGGACGACGAATGGTGTGGGTGAGAGGCGAAGCAGTAGAAGCTTTTCACAACAACAACGAAGGGCCGGTGTTCAATTTTCATATCGACCGCTGGACGCCGGAAAATCCAAATGCCAGCTACCCGCGACTGACTGTGGGCGCCGAATCGACCAACAATGCTGCAAAATCAGATTTCTACATACAGGACGCTGCTTACCTGCGACTGAAAAACATCCAATTAGGATATACAATACCTGAACATCTGACAAAAAAATTCTTTGTCCGTAACCTGCGTATATACACCAGCATCCAAAACGCCATCACCTTATCGAAAATGAAAGGCGGATGGGATCCCGAAACAAGCGACAGTCAAGGTGGTGGTAGAATCTATCCCGTAAACAGAGTGATTTCCTTTGGAGTGAGTATTAAATTTTAATAAAAAACAATCATGAAAACAAAAGCTATAAAATTATTATGCCTGACGACGCTGACGCTGACGTTGTCTTCTTGTATAGACATTGACGCGCCGCCATACGACCGCGAATCGGATTTGACCTTTTGGAACAATCCACAGTCGGCTGTGCAAACGCTGAACGCCTGCTACGAATATTTGGCCAGCGCCGAAGAAATACTGTATGCCGATGCTGCTACCGATAACGCTTACTGCAAGGTGCAGGATTATACGCGCGACATTGGCAACGGCGCCTATTCCCCTGCCGATAACTATGTGAAACGAGTGTGGGATTCCCGCTATCAGGGCGTCAAGAGATGTAACAGGCTGATCACAAACATCAGCAAAGTGCCGGAACTTTCCGAAGAACTGCGACTTCGCTACACGGGCGAGGCAAAAGTGCTGAGAGCATGGCACTATTTTGAACTTTATTCGCGTTTTGGAGACGTGCCGTACTATACCCACGTGATTACCATGAGCGAAGCCGCTACCATTGGCCGTACTCCAAAAGCCAGCGTGGTGAGCGCCATCCTTGCCGACCTCGACGAGCTTATCAACAACAATCACCTGCCGGAAAGCTATCCGACGGAAGATCGCGGACGCATCACACGCTGGGCTGCAAAAGCCCTGAAAGCCCGCATCCTTCTTTTTGAAAGTCGATGGGAAGAACTGAAAACCCTTACCGAAGACATTATGACTAACAGCGGACACTCGCTTTTCACCGGCGGCTACGAAGAGCTGTTCACTGTGGCCAACGAAGGCAATTCCGAAGTAATTCTTGATGTGCAGTATGCCAAAAGTTCCCGCGAAAACGGCGCGCAGTATCATTTTATTCCTCCCTCGTTGGGCGGATATTCGCAGTTGTCGCCACTGCAAGAGCTGGTAAACAGCTATCCGATGAATGATGGCAAGGCTATCGACGAAGGCGGTTCGGGATACGACCCGGCAAATCCATACGCCAATCGCGACCCGCGTCTGGCTGCTACTATCCTCTATAATGGCAACAGCTATCGTATGATAGACGGCTCGTCGGTCGTTATCAATACTGCGCCCGATGTAGCTCCCGATGGCTTCGGATATTCGTCGGACTGTTCGGCCACAGGCTATTATCTGAAGAAATATTGGGACTGCGACTATCGAGCAGGGCTGCAATCGGGACTCAATATGATTCTTATTCGCTATGCCGACATTCTGCTGATGAAGGCCGAAGCATACGCCGAAACCACCGGAATCGACGCTAACGTGTGGAACACAACCATTAAACTTATCCGCGAACGCGCCGGATTTACAACTGCCGGCTGCGACTTTCCGTCGGGAAAAACGCCTGCTCAACTCAAAGAAATTGTGCGAAACGAGCGCCGTTGCGAGTTGGCTTTTGAGGGGCTGCGACTTAAAGATATTTATCGATGGCGTATTGCCGAAAACGTGCTGAACGGCTGGTGCCACGGTATTTATACCGGAGCAACTACCGGAGCCGACAACGGCTTTGTGAGGGTGGAAGAACGACAGTTTCGCGCCGATAAGCACTATCTGTGGCCGATACCGCAAGCCGACAGAGATGTAAACAAAAATTTAGAAAAGAATCCAAACTGGTAAACATTAAATTATTAAAAACATACTGTAATTATGAAACCTTTAATATATTTTTTATCATTCATACTTTTGACGGCAATTGGCTGCACAGAAAAATATGAATATAACACAGCTTTCTCTTTGCCCGAAACGCTGTTGTCGCCGGCAAGCGTAACGCTTGATGTTACTTCGTCGGATATTGTGGCGCTGGAATGGAGCGGCGGAGGCGCTGCCGACGGCTCTATTGTACAATACGAAGTGCTGTTTGCCTCCGAAAACGGCAACTTTTCAGAACCTCTGCAAAGCATGACCAGCGACTTGGGCGCCTTGCCTAAACTCAGCCTCAGCCATGCGCAAATCAACACCATTGCCCGCAAAGCAGGAATTGGAGTGATGCAAACCGGAGTGATTAAATGGACTATCACCGCATCAAAAGCCGGCGTGGTGAAGCAGGCGAGCATCTCTAAAAATATTAGCGTTACGCGAGGCGAGGGTATTGATAATATCCCCGAAACCTTGTATCTGCGCGGCTCTGCTGCGGCTCCGGCAGGCGAAACCGAAGGCCGGGCCTTCAGGCAACTATCCGAAGGCGTGTTTCACATCTATACTAAGCTGAGCAGCGGCGATATATTCTTTAGCAGCGCTCCCGCAGCAGGCTTTTCCTATTTCAGCTACAACGGAAAACTCACCGAAGGCGATGGCGTCATCGCAGTATCGGCCACCACAGGAAACAATCCGGCACGTATAAAAGTCGATTTCAATTCCCTGTCTGTTACCATAGAAAACATCTCCAATGTCCGCTGTATATGGGGCGCGACATTCGGCCTCATTGGTACGATGGTTTATACGGGTAACGGCAATTTTAAAGCTACCGACTGCGAAATCCGCTTTATTGACCCTGCCCGACCCGAAACCAATCCCCCAAGCTGGCTTAGCTGGATAGAAGAACGTTACTACTTTATTTCCGCCATCGATGGCGCCGACCGCTGTTGGGGTCGTAACGATGGCGTTAGCTCCGAAAGACCTACCGGCGCCGAAACGGAAACATTCTACGAATTAGGCGAGTTTGAATGGAGTCAGTGGGATCATCTCTGGAAAATGAGCGGCAGCCTCGACCTGAAACACTGCGACATCAACATCTATACAAACAAGAACGGCAAGATGTATCACGAATTTACGAATATCCGATAACCATTAACTGCAAAGCCCACAATGAACTTTGAATCCCACGAAGCACACAAAGCACACAAAGAAAACCTTTGTGGGCTTTGTGCCCTTAGTGGGAGAAAAAGGAAAAAACCTTTGTGGGCAACAAAAATTATAAATACAGACATGAAAATAAAACTTATTATCACAGCGGCCGTAGCCGCGTTTACACTGATGTCGTGCGCTTCGTGCGGCGGCAACGACAAAGAACCCTATACGCCCAAAGAGCCGGCAGGCAACGGTAACGGCAACCAGCCGACAGTGGTTTATCATCAACGTGCCAAAGAGCAGTTCGATATTGTGAATCAGCTCTATCGGATGGGGTCAGCCGGCAGTGCGTTTCTTTATAAGGAGGAACTGAACGGCAACGCTTATTCCTATCTGTGGCCTTTCGACGGTATGATTTCGGCCACAGCCGCTCTCCATAAGTTAGGCTACGAGGTGAATTACGCCGCCATGACGGATAACTACGAAAAATATTACCGCGCCTCTGCCGGACAGGTCAATATACCTGGCTACGGCTCAAGCACCAACGGAACCTCCGGCGGCGGCACCCGTTTCTACGACGATAATTCCATTGTGGGAATAGAGCTGGTCGAAGCTTATAAACAAACGCAGCAGCAACGATTTCTCGACCGTTGCGCGGTGGTGTACACTTTTTTGCAAAGCGGCCTCGATAATATCATGGGCGAAGCGCTGTGGTGGAACGAAGACCAGCGTAATCAGCCCGGAGTAGATGATTCTAACAAGCCCGCCTGCTCCAACGGGTATGCTACCAATTTTTTGCTGAACTACCACAGCATCTGCCCACAGACCGATAAAGCGGCGGTGCTGACGCTTGCTAAAAAATTGTATTCATGGATGAAATCAACACTGCAAGACCCCGGCGACAAAACCTATTGGAACGCTAAAAGCGCACAGGGACACATCGATCAAACAAAATGGACTTATAACAGCGGAGTGATGACGCTCAACGGTATTCTTCTGTATCAAATCACCGGCGAACAGCAGTATCTCGACGAGGCCATTGCCACAGCCACAGGAGCATACAACTATTTTGTGAAGCCGCGTAACGGCCTGCCCCTCTCCTACCCCGACCACGACCCCTGGTTCAATACAAAGTTATTGAAGGCATATATTGCACTTGCTCCGCTATATACGGCGGCAAACGAATATGTGAATACCTACATCAACTTTATTAACAAGGGGTACGACAAAGCCCGCATGAGCAACGGCCTGTTCTACGAGGATTGGACAGGCGCTCAACAGGGACGCTATCGCGACCTGCTGCATCAGGCCGCAGTGATTGAATCATACGCCCTGATAGCGATTTATAAAAACGAAACGAGATAAAAAATATCCGGCATAAGGCACAGGTTTTTTTGTGTTTACAGAAAATTTGTACCTCAGTTGCCGGACGATTAAAAATCTTTATATATCTTTGCGCCATTGTTTGCATAAACAATCAAAAGTTTAACATTAAATGATATAATCATGGCAGTAACTTATGTATTGGTAGAGCGCGGCAATCCGGGTGATCCGACAGCTCCCAAAAAATTTTATGCGCAGGCTAAGAGCAGTGGCGAAATTACCTTGCGCAGTATCGGAAAAGAAATCGCAGAAGGCAGCACGACGGTAAGCGATACCGACGTTTTTGCCGTTCTGAATGACATGACCAAAATACTGAAGCGACATTTGGATAAAGGCGAAATTGTTCGTTTCGGTGATTTCGGGACATTTCAGCTTACCTTGACCAGCGAAGGCGCGGAAACAGAAGAAAAGTTTCACGTATCGTTGATTAAAAATCCGAAGGTAAGTTTCCGCCCCGGCACCGACTTGAAGGAAATGCTCGCAACGTTGAAATACGTAAAGGCAAAGTAAATCGATCTCCGATCTTTTTAAAAACGATCTCCGATCTTTTTAAAA
>JAITGD010000089.1 GCA_031280885.1 Prevotellaceae bacterium
GTAAAGCGAATCCTTGTATCTATCTTGTCAACAAAACAACTTGCAATCTCTCGCAAATCGCTCTGCCTTAACTTATTCCCTCAATTTCAAAGAACTTTTCCGAACCTTCCCGGCAAGTCGCCTCGCCGTCGTTTGGGAGCGCAAAGGTAATGCCTTTTTTATTATCCGCAAGTCCTGTATCGCAATATTTCTGCAAAATATCTTCTATATCATTGGATATAAGGGAGAAAATTTTTTTGCTCGGCAGTCAAAAAAGGTGAAAAAGGGGTCAAAAAGGAGGCTTCGACCCCGAAATATTCGTCCCAAAAAGGGGATTTTATCGACTGTTTCTGTTGAATCCTCCGTAGCGATATTGCGATTGGTTTATATTTTTCTGATTTTCACCGAGATTTGTGTCTTCGGTGGAGTAGATACTTATATGTACGGGGCTTGTTCCGGCATCGACATCGAAGGTGCTAAACATAATGGTTTTAATGGTTTTACGTTTACGCTCGGTGGTGTTTTCGCCGGTTTTACGGACGGTTTCTTCGCCTTCTTTTTCGGCGCGAGCGATGAATTGTTCGATGTCGGCGCGTGTGGGCACATCGAATTTGAGTTTTTTATCATACTGATATACAGCTTCATTTGCTGCGGCTTCGAGGAGCTTGTCGCGGAGTTTCCCGAAGAGTTCGGCGTTTCCGAAGATATCGACGGTGGAGATTTTTCCATTGACGCAGAAGGCGAATCCGAGAATGTCCTTGTCTTTTTCAAAGAGTGGTTTCAGGTCGTCAATATATTCTTTTACAGCTGCTTTAAGGGTGTCGCTTTCTAAAGTGAGCTGGAGGCTCGAGGCTGATACTTTGCTGCGGACTTCGGCTTGTAGGTTTTTGCTTGCCGTTTCCTGAAACTCGGCGACGCTGCTCCATACGTCTTGCTGACTTTTGTTTTCGCGTGCGGCGATTTTTAAGTTTTTGTTACTCAGCGTTTTTTTCGATACGGAAAAGTCCTTTTCATTTTCTTCGCCGCGCTGTCGCCAGCGGCTTTGTTCTACGCAAAAGGAGCTGAGAGGGATGTTTTTGCTTTTGGGTTTCAGCACGATGTCTTCGGCAATGGTGCGGTCTTGTTTTCCGCCTTTCACAATGTCGCCGGCCATTATAAATATGTATTTGTCGGATTTGTTATCGACCGCCAAGCTGTTTACGTCGCCGGTTTCGTGCATCACTATTTCGCCTCGCTCCATTGCTTCTTCGAGCGTCGAATAGCTGCGGTTTACTTTGTCTTTTCCTTTGATGAGGAAGATTGTCAGGTTTTTGTGGGATGCGCTGTTGTTTTCGGGGATGGCCTGCGAACATGCAGAAGCCGCCAAAAATAAAAGCGATGAGAATAATGCAAATAATTTCATACTTCAATTGATTTTAAATGAGCGTTTATAATGATATGGAGGTATGGCAATAAGCGTGCCAAAATTTATGTTCTCTCAATGCTTTGATTTTGTATTTCGGGCAGGGCGATTCCCAATTTGTAGAAATTTACATATCCATATTCCGTTGTTTGCTTCAGATCTTCCCGACTGAATTTATCGGAACAATCCTGATGCGGATAAATTATCAAACAATCAATATTTTTATCGTGCTGAATATTCAGTTTCTCATAAATTTTTTCAAGTCGAGCATAAGCGCATACTTGGCGCAAATCGTCTATATCGATGGCGTGATTTCTGTATCGCGGCTTGTATTTTGCATCCACAATCATCAAGTATTCACGGTTATCACTATTAATCAAAAAATCCAATTCGCGATAATGTACCCTTTCGTGATACCTTACTTCGTTTTGTTTTGGAAAGATATCGCGAAGTTTTTTAAATATATAAAGTTCAAATAGTTTACTCATATCAATCCAGAATGGAGGAGAAAATCGTTTTGTGTTTTCGGTTTGAGTAATATTATAGGAAAAGCGTCTCAAAATGAGCATAGCAAGTTTCAATGCCATTTCGTATTCACGGTACATCGGGTTTGGTTTGAAGATTTTTATTCTATCAATTGCAATATCGTCTGTAACTGTCTCGAAAGCAGGAGATATATAATTTATCAAATCGTTTATAGTCGTTTTGTTTTTCTGCAATTTGAAACCTTGAATTGCACGTCGAGCAAAGAGCAGGGCTTTTTTCAAAATTTTATTTTCATCGCCATTAAATCCAAATTCATCATAACGGCAAAAAGTTTTTGTAAATTGGTTTTTTACATAATTTATTTTTAACGTTTTACCTGTCATAATTTTACCTTTCACTTTCGAGTTCAGATTCTTTTCGACCAGATAATATGTTTTTTTCAATCCCTTCTGTACAATGCGATTGATAATTTGCAAAAACTGAACTATCAGGAAAGGAGTGAGTAAATCCTGTTGTTGTGTTATTTCGATCTGTGGTTTATCGAAATAAATTTCGCATAAACCGTCTAAATGTTCATGATTTTGCACATCCTGTAAGGCTTCGAAAAGCATTGTCAAACAGTCGATTTCTATTTTTTCGTGGTTCAGTTTCGGCTGAACGCAAATGCTTAACTGATTTTCTATAATCCAATCGATACCCACAAAATACGAGGTCGAAAAATGATATTTTTCTTCATCGTTTCGATACTGAATCAGGTAGCACAGAGCTTCATCCTGTCGCCGTTTAAGAGTTTTGAGGTATTTTTCATTTTGTTTCAGTTTTTCAAAATCTTCATCATCCAAATTATTGAGAAAACCTTTATTATGGTCGTATTCAAAATGTTCTGAAAGTATTATCATTGCAATTCGTTGATGATTTTTTCGGCGCTCGATTTTAAAATTCCGTCTTTCAGATATTCTCTTAAAATTGGTTTTATTTCATATTGCAATCGCCTGTTTCTTGGTTTTTTTGCACTCATAATGAAATAACTATGCCCTAACCATACGTCTTCGGGACGAAATTCGTCGGATAAATATTCGGATTTTTTCAACCCCTCGATGCTTTCACTGATTTCTTCGACAAATAGTTTCGATACTTTTTCAAACAATTCTCTATCGAAGCCGTCGATTTCAAGAATTTTGGGCAGCATCACTTCAAAGGCGAACCGGCGACGAATGGCGTAATCTATCTGTCCTACACTACGATCGGCGGTGTTCATCGTGCCAATAATATAAAGATTTGGAGGTAAAATCAAGCTGTTGTCGCCGTCGATATCGTACATGCTTTCAACTTTTTCACCGCGATATTCCAGCGCATAAATCAGTTCGCCCAAAACGGCAGGCAAATTGGCGCGATTGATTTCGTCGATAACAAGAACATAATTTTTCTCTTTTGCAGAGCTTAACGTCTCGTTATATGGCTTGTACAAAAGTTTTTTGTCTTTCAGAAATTGTTTGAATCTATCCGTAATTCGCGTATAATAACTTGCGTGTTGCCGTGCTATAGCAGATATGTTTGCGTTTCGTTTTACATCCTGTCTTGTCTCATTTTCATCAATATAAATTTGTTTTATATCTTTAAAATACATTTTCAGAGAGCCGTTTTTCCAACTATTGCCGGTATATCTGAAAGTGTCTCCGTCGATTGAGATTATTTTTACCGAATCGCTCAGTTCATAGTTCTTATTCTGCTGGTTTATAAAGTCTTCTATAAATTCAACGAATTTTTCAAATTGCTCGTCAATCCAGTTTTCTTTTGACAAAAGTTGTGGTTGTTTCTTCGAATCTTCGTAATTTTTCAGTGATTCTTGTGCAAATTTTCCCAAAATCTTGTTTTCGGCAATATATTCAGGCATTCCACCATCGGTTTTCACAACAATTCCACGCACAAAATCTTCGTATGAATATGCCGGATGAAATTGCACAAGCTTAAACTGTTCACTGTTTTTCAGCCGTTTTGTTTGCAAACTTTTATCCGGCGAAATTTCATTGAAAATCAATTGTTCAGCAATGTCTTTAGCTGTCCATGTTTTTCCGGTTCCCGGAGCTCCCGTAAGAATCAGATTTTTGGCCGAAAGGATTAAATTCACGCAGGAATTGGTAAGCGCATCCTGTTTATCGATTTCCTGCACATATTCCATTTCTATTTCCATTTTCGCCATTCCTGTTTCTTCCATTGCCTGTACAAGTTCCGGACGTATTGTCCATTCAAAATATGCACCCAGATATTTTCCGGTCATGGGAATAGCCCAATAAGTTGGCGTTCCGTCTGTTGCTAAGATTTCAAAACGATTCAGCTTCTTTTGGACAGCTTTCGCAAAATGTGTAATAGAACTGTTAAAATGCGTCGGACTGAGCTTATATTTTTCGCCCATAGCCTTGCATGAGGCGCTGTGTCCCGGCTCATTATAAAACCTAATCAAGGTGTTTTTGTATGTCGAAAGCATCAAATTTTTGTCCAGAAGAATTTGTTTCCATTCTTCAACCGACACGTCAATATCGCACAGGTATTCATCGTTTTGTCTTCTAACTTGTTTTATTTCCATTTTTCTAATTTTGATTCAGATACGTAAACACTTTCAGTGCAATTTGGGCGCAGGCTTCGGCGTCGGCCAAAGCGTGATGATGATTTCGTAAATCGTAGCCGCAATGTTCGGCAACGGTAAGAAGCTTGTGATTCGGCAGTATTTTTCCAAAGGCTTTTCGCGAGGCGCGACAGGTGCAATAAAATTCATAATCGGGATAATCCATGTTATAAGCCTTGTGCGCTGCCCGCAGACAGCCTTCGTCGAAAGGACTGTTGTGTGCTACGAGCGGAAGCCCGGCAATGCGGGGAACGATTTCGTTCCATACTTCGGGAAAAATTCTTTCTGATTCAGTGTCTTCGTCAGTCAAACCATGTATTTGCGTATTCCAATAGGAATACCATTCAGGTTCGGGACGAACAAGACGGTAAATCTTTTCGACAAATTCGCCTTGACGAACAATCACAATACCAAGGCTGCAAATGCTTGAAGGGTAATTGTTAGCTGTTTCAAAATCTATGGCTGCAAAATCTTTCATCACAGTATATCCGCGCTATTTATGAACACTCATTATTTAATTCACATCGCCGGCCTGCTTTTGTGAATTGGCACGCCGGCGATGCGGATTGTAGCGATAATCGCTGATTGTTTTTTTGCGGAAAGAGAGGGATTCGAACCCACGGAACCTTGCAGTTCAACGGTTTTCAAGACCGCCGCAATCGACCACTCTGCCATCTTTCCGTCGGCAAAGGTACTACATTTTTATAAATATGCAAATCTTTTTTGGAGCCAAGAATCAAGAATCAAAACATACGTGTCTTTGACTTCAACCGAAGTCCGTTCCATAATAAACCGTACAAAATGATTGAACCCACAAGCATAACCTTCTTTGAAATCCAGTTCGGGATACCGATAAATGTAAATGGCTCTCCGACGTGTGTAAGCGCCGTTTTTTTCAATGTAAATGGCTCTCCGACGTGTGTAAGCGCCATTTTTTTCAATGTAAATGGCGTTCCGACGTGTGTAAGCGACGTTTTTTTCAATGTAAATGGCGCTCCGACGGATGTAAATACTATTTTTTTCAATGTAAATGGCGTTCCGACGTGTGTAAGCGACGTTTTTTTCAATGTAAATGGCGCTCCGACGGATGTAAGTAGTAGTTTTTTGAATGTAAGATGCTCTCCGACGGATGTAAACAGCTCTCCGACGGATGTAAACAGCTCTCCGACGGATGTAAATCCAAGTCCAACGGAATCAAGAAAAACACAATTCAAAGGATAATCTTGGTTCCTGAAATCCTGATTCCAAAAAAACCTTTATCTTTGCCCTCGATTTTGGTGCTACGATTCCAACGATTCGGAAAAGTAGTGAAAAGGGAATCAGGTGTAAATCCTGAACAGACCCGCTGCTGTAATCTCCATTGAGATCTTCGAGCAATACTCAAACCACTGTCCCTGCAAGGGATGGGAAGGACGCTCGAAGACGGAGTAAGTCAGAAGACCTGCCAAATGTATTTTGTTACGAGGCTTTCGTGGAATAGAGCCGAAGATCAGACAGGCATTGTCGCTCTCCGTTCTAAGTTTCACGAAGATTATTTGACAGTATTTTTTTGATGAAACAATTTTGTGTTTGTATTTTGACTCTGTTGGTCTTTACCAGCGGCGTATTCGCGAAGGCAGACTTTGATTCGGCGGCAATCAACACTCTCGACGAGGTGAGGATTTACGGTTCGCATATTGCGCGGGAAATCGTTCCTGTGCAGACGCTTTCCGGAAAGGAGTTGCAAAAACTCAGCGTTCATTCCGTTGCCGACGCTGTGCGATATTTCGCCGGAGTGCAGATTAAGGATTACGGAGGCGTCGGCGGATTGAAAACCGTCAACATCCGCAGTATGGGAAGTCAGCATGTTGGAGTGTTTTACGATGGCGTCAAACTTGAAAATGCTCAAAACGGAATCGTCGATCTGGGTCGATTCTCGCTCGATAATATGGATGCAATCTCTCTTTACAACGGTCAGAAGAGTTCTGTATTCCAATCGGCAAAGGATTTTGCTTCGGCAAGCGCGATCTATTTAAGCACACGCATCCCTCGATTCGAGGGCAATCGTAATAGTAACATCAAAGCAAAATTTAAAGCCGGCGCTTTCGATCTTCTGAATCCCGCAATCCTCTGGGAACATCGTATCAACGAGGCTTTATCTTACTCGTTCAACGCCGAATACATGAATACTTCCGGTCGATACCGATTCAAGTCCAAAAAGAAAAACGGTTACGATACTACCGAAGTCCGCAGCAACGGCGACGTTTATGCTCTTCGCATCGAACAGGGATTGTTTGGAAAAATCGCCGGCGGCGATTGGAAAACAAAACTCTATTTTTATGTCTCGGAACGCGGATATCCGGGTGCAGCCGTGCGCGAAGAGCCGGGAAAATTCACGCATCAGGATAGACAGGACGACGCCAATATTTTTATACAGACAACGCTCCGCAAAAGCATCGGAAGCCGCTATGAAACTCAAATCGTCGGAAAATACGGATTCGATTACCTCCATTACAGCTCCGATCCACGCATCGACGTTACAACGATGTACATCAATAATCACTATCGGCAGCATGAAATTTACTTGTCCGTAGCAAATAAAATAAAGTTGATAGACTTTTGGACTGCAAACCTTTCCGTCGATGGTCAGTGGAACACTCTCGACGCCGATCTTGTCAATTTTGTTTATCCGCAGCGTTATACGGGACTTGCCGCTCTTGCTTCGTCTCTCGATTTCCGCAGATTTAAAATGCAAGCGAGCGTTCTCGGAACCTTCGTCCGCGAACTGACGCAGATACCCGCCGCTACTGCCGGCGATAAAAAGAAACTGACGCCTACTATTATCCTCTCGTATCTCCCGTGGGACAACAACAAACTCAACTTCCGCGCTTTTTATAAGAACATCTTCCGTATGCCCACGTTCAACGATTTGTATTATACTTTCATCGGAAACAAAAACCTCAAACCTGAATATACCCGTCAGTATAACTTCGGGATGACTTATGACAATCGCATCAAAAGACGCGCGTTAAAGCATGTTGGATTTCAAATCGATGTTTATTATAACGAAGTTACCGATAAGATTGTCGCAATGCCGACGTCAAATCAATTTGTTTGGACGATGACAAATCTCGGCCTCGTCGAAATACGGGGAATCGACGCTTTTATAACTACCTCCTGGAAAATAAAAAACGCTGTCGATCTCAAGACGCGCTTTACTTATACTTTTCAAAAAGCGCAAAACTTCACCAATCCAAACGATTTTTACTACGGACATAAAATTCCGTATATCCCGCTGCACAGCGGCTCGGTGATCATCGATGGCGAATATAAAACCTGGGACTTCAATTATAGCTTCATCTACACCGGCGAACGATACAACGCCGCCGCAAATATTCCTATCAACTACACGAAACCATGGTACACCAGCGACTTTTCGGTCGGCAAAACTTTCAAGCTTGCTCGTAAAGAACTCAAAATAACTCTCGACGTCAATAATATTTTCAACCAGCAGTACGAAGTGGTACTTAAATATCCCATGCCGGGAACTAATGTCTTTATTAAGTTAAATCTCAATATATAAAAATATCAATAAAAATTATACGAACATGAACAAAGCATCAATTTTAATCGCAATCATTGCTCTGAGTTTCGCCGCCTGTCGCACCGACGACGAGCCTATTCTTCAGCCCGACGTTACGCAACTTGATACGGGCGAACCCGTCGATACAGGCGAAATCAAAGGTTTCTTTCTTTTGAACGAAGCTAACATGGGAAGCAACAAGGCTTCTTTGGATTATTTCGACTACGAGCTGAAACGCTACTACGGAAACATTTTCCCCTCGCGCAATCCCAACGTGGTGAAGGAACTCGGCGACGTGGGTAACGACATCCAGATTTACGGCTCGAAACTCTACGCCGTTATCAATTGCTCGCATCTGATTGAAGTGATGGACGTGAACACTGCCCGTCATCAAGCCGTAATCTCCGTGCCCAACTGTCGATACATCGTTTTCAACAGAGGATACGCTTACGTCAGCTCTTATGCCGGACCGGTGCTTATCGATCCAAATGCTCGGCTCGGATATATCGCCAAAATCGACACGGCAACTCTCAAAGTGGTCGCCGAATGTACCGTCGGATATCAGCCCGAAGAGATGGTTATCCGCGATGGCAAACTCTACGTCGCTAATTCGGGCGGATACCGAGTGCCGAATTACGATAACACCGTGTCGGTTATCGACCTTAACACATTTACCGAAACAAAGAAGATAGTCGTCGGCATCAATCTTCATCGCTTGAAACTCGATAATTATGGAAACATTTACGTCAGCTCTCGAGGCGACTATAATAAGGTGCGATCAAACACATACCTTATTAATTCATCCGATATGGTTTCAAATATCCTCAACATCCCTTCAAGTAACATGGCGCTTTGCGGCGATTCGATGTACGTTTACAGCGCCGAATGGAATCACGCCAGCGGAAAAAACACAATCTCGTATTCAATCGTAAATACTCAAAGCAAACGTGTCATTTCCCGCAACTTTATTACTGACGGAACCGATAAACAAATCAAAGTTCCTTATGGAATCGCCATCAACCGCCAAACGCGCGAGCTGTTCGTTACCGACGCCAAAGATTACATCTCGCCCGGAACGCTCTACTGCTTTACGCTCGACGGCAAGAAGAAATGGGAGGTTACCACGGGCGATATTCCGGCGCATATCGTGTTTACTCGAAAGAAACTACAATAATTATGAATTATGAATTATGAATTATGAGCCAGGATTGCAAGAGCCAAGACGCACTGTTTGTTGGACTGTTGGACTGTTGGACGTTCCACAAGAAGTATCAATACCGGACAAGCAAGCACTCATTATGTAGTTTCAAAAAAAGTTTGAATTGCTATGATTTTGTCTTTTGATTTCAAATATTTACATTACTCATCAAAATAATTAATTATCAAATAATGAACATGAAAAAAATTATCAACAGGAAATCTTTATTTCCGATTCTCGTCGCTCTGGGACTTTTGGCCTGCAAGACCGAGCCTGAACCCGAGAAAAAAACAATCGCGCCAAGCGTTGTCCTCAACACTGCCACCGGCGAATACCTCGTCAAGACAGGCGAAAGCGTCGAGCTACTGGCAATAGTCGAGAATGTCGTCAATCCGATTTTCTCATGGAAGCTCGACGGAAAGCTCGTCTCCGACAGGACGGACTATCGCTTCCATTCGAGCCGTGCAGGAGAGCATTTTATTGTCTTTCGCGTGGACGACAGCAACGGCTCTGTCGAACAGCAGGCGAAAATCACCGTGAGCGACAAGCTGCCTCCTAAAATCACCGCACCGGCAGCATCGCTAATAGCTTACGTCGGAGTCGATACCGAGCTGACTGTCGAAGCCGAAAACGCCGAAGCCGACGCTACTTACGTCTGGAGGCTGAACGGCGAAGTGGTGAGCGAGACGAAAAGCTACGTCTTCCGCAGCGAAGTGAACGACACATACGCTATGACTGTGAGAATTACTACCGCCGACGGAGCCGACATGCGCACGGTCTCAATCACCGTTATTCCCGAACCCGAACCCGAACTTTTCTTCGACAACGGACGCTATCGGGCAGCTTCGAACATCGCCGAACTGCGTCAAATGACAGTCCCGATTGGCAAAAACCTCGTCCTGGCGCCCGTCGTATGCAACATCAAAAACCCCGTCGGTTTTCGATGGACGGTTGATGAGGTCGTGCAAAATGCCACCGGCGAATTTTTCAATTTCACCCCTTCGGCAAAAGGCGACTACCACATTTCCGTTACCGAAACAGGCACAGGGAAAACCGCCGAACTCAAAGTAACATGCACCGAGGCGGAAGGAACATTCTTCCGAGCCAAAACCAGCTCGGGACGCGCCTACGCAAACAAAGTCTATGACTATATTCCCGCTCCGGGTCAGTTTGTGGATTTCCAGATTGGCTCTACTTACTCTGCCGCTTTAGCTGCTATGCAGGTAAAGGTCGATGGAGGCGACGCTCTCTGGCATATCGGAGCGATGGGCGGATATTGGATTGTAGGTTTCGACCATAGCATTGCCAACGTCGAAAATCGAGCCGACTTCGTTGTTAATGGAAACGCTTTCCCCGGATGGTGCGAACCCGGAATCGTGTGGGTGATGCAGGACGAAAACGGAAACGGCTTGCCCGACGATACCTGGTACGAACTCAAAGGCAGCGAAACAGGCAAAGCGGAAACAAAACAACGCTACGCTATCACCTATTTCAAGCCGCGCACAATACGGACAAACACTCTTTGGACAGATAACATCGGCGGCATGGGTTCGGTCGATTGGCTCGGCGCTCACGGACAGTCGTATTACTTTCCGATGTTCATTGCCGACGACAGTTATACGCTGGTCGGCACTTGCCTCACTTCGACTTTCGGCATAAGCGGAGGTCTCGAAGTATCGAAATGCTACGACTGGGGTTATGTGGATAACGGCAGTTCTGTGGACAGCCGTCCGGGCGGTCTGTTCTGGATAGAGGACGCGATTCAAGCCGACGGTTCGCCTGCCAATCTCACACACATCGACTTTGTGAAAGTACACACCGCAACCACCGGCAAGGGAGCCGCCGTAGGCGAAATATCCACCGAACCGGGTTGCCCCAGCGACTATAATTTCGATTGGTAAAAGATCAAAATATTAAATATCAAAAATCATGAAATACAAAATAAATATCATTGCGGCAATTGTTGGCCTCGCCCTTTTCGCCGCCTGCGAAAGAAACGACTTTGAACCTTTCTATGGTAAGGATAATTATATAGTATCCTTCGCTCTGAAACTTGGCGACCGCACTTTCGACGCAAGTATCGAAGAAAATATCATCAGCATCAATGTTCCCGAAGGACTTTCTCTTGACGGTGCAAAAGCCGCTTTCAAATTGAGCGAACATGCTTCGATTAAACCCAGCCCCGACGATATTTCGGGATGGGACGACGATTATCTGTTTGCAGTTTCCTCGTACAAAGGAGTTCAACGGCAATATACCTACACCGTGCGTCGTACTCGAATCGAAACGGAAGGAACTGTGATACTCGGCACTCAGGCCGAAGTGGACGCTTTCGGCGCTCTTGGACTTTCGGCCGTTACGGGAAATCTGATAATCGGACGTCTGAGCGGAAGCGATAGTATCGAGTCTCTCCTTCCTCTCGCTTCGATTCTCGAAGTTGATTATATGATGACGATAAATCCGACTTATAAAGGCGAAAACCTCGCCGGATTGGAGCAGCTTCAACGTGTGGGCGATGTTTTGCAGATTGGCGCTTGCCCGCATCTCGAAACTATCTCGTTGCCGGCGCTCGAAAGAGTTGGAGGCGTCGAACTCCCCGGAAATCCCGCTTCTATCTATATTGATATGCCCGCTCTGACACGCGCCGACGGAGCCATCCGCCTCGTATGCCCCATTTATATACTAAATTTGCCCGCATTGAAGGAAGCCCGCGACATCACATTACAGTATTCGTCGAGTGCAAGCGGCTCGATGCTCCCCGAAGTTTCCTTTCCCGTTCTCGAAAAGGCCGAAAATATCTCGGTAACATATCTGGCAAATGTTGCAAAAATCAATTTGCCCGCTTTGAAATCCGCAGGTAATCTTAACTTTGGCACTCTGGTCAATGCAGCCTTCGTTTTCATCCCTCAATTGGAAACCGTAGGTACCATTCAAATCACCAACACTCCGAAACTTGTTGAAATTGATTTTCCGAAACTCGTCCGTGCGCAAAACATCACGCTCAATCAGCCTACTCTTCAAATCGCCGGATTCGCCAAGCTCGAAGAAGTGGCAATTCTCACGATTAACAACACCGAAATAGGAGGTTTCGCTTCTTTTCCGGCTCTAAAAACCGCATCGAGCGTAGTTTTTTATTATAGCGGACTGCCCGATCTCGAAACGATTTCCATTCCTGCAACCGTCGAGCGCATCGGCGTCCTTTCGGTTGAAACGCGCCGCGAACATCTTCGCGAAATCGACATTCGAGGAGGTAAAGTCGGCGAACTGCGAGTGATTTCCAATTCGGCAAAAAGCAAACTCATCGGCGACGAAATCTTCGACGGAATTCTGTATATCAATACCGCCTCCGCCTCTCAGCCCTATCCCGCTTTTCCCGAACTCGAAGGCTTCGCGGAAGTGGATTCCCTTTTTGTGAACGGTTCCTTTGTAAGTGTTCACGTCAATGGAATCAAAAAAATCCGCAAAAGCTTCAATCTGGGAAGCGGTTCTTCCCTGCCCGAAGCAAGCCTGCCCGATTTGGAAGAAATCGGCGGAACTTTGAAACTCTTTCCTTTCTATAATTTTACGCTCGAAGCCCTCAGCGCGCCAAAACTGAAGCGCGTGGGCAGAGATTTCATTGCCAATGATCCCGGTTCTTTCATTCGACGCTTGGATTTCCCTCTGCTCGAAACCGTCGGAGGCAATTGCAACATCTGCACAGGTCAGTATAATACATATAATAACCCTCAAATCGAAGCTCTGCTTTTTCCAAGTTTGACTTCCGTTGCGGGAACTTTGACTATCCGCTCCAGCAGCGCTACGCAGCTCAATACTACATTGAAAAACTTCGATAGCTTCGCCGCGCTGCGGACAGTCGGAGCAATTTCTGTTACAGGACAGATGGCCATCGAATCGTTCGACGGACTGAAAGAAGCTGCGCGCAGCATCGCACAGGAAAACTGGAAAGTTACAGGCAATCTGATTAATCCCACTTACGATGAAATCACTCAATAAAACATTGTTAATTAAAAAAATAATTATATTATGAAAACACGCATCATTTTGATACTTATAGCTGCGGCTCTGGCTGGCTGCGTCGAGAAATACGAAAGCCCCTTCGCAGGAGCCGACAATTATATCTTCTCTTTTCATCTCGAAAAGGACGGGGTAACACTCAATGCCTCAATCGTAAAAGATGAAATTCTGCTCGCCGTGCCGGAAACTTTTTCTTTGGATGGAGCCGTCGCCGCAGCCACACTCAGCGAAAACGCTTCCATCGATCCGCCTCTCGCTTCGATAAACAATTGGGCGGCGGAACATTCCTTTACCGTATCTTCGTTCAACGGAACGTCAAATACATACAAGTATCGTGTCCTGCGGAGCGCCGTAAGCGCTGCGGGCGACGTCGTTCTGCTTTCGCAAGCCGACGTCGAAGCCTTTGCTGCATTGCAACTTACTTCTATCGACGGTTCGCTCACCATAGGCGCCGCTGCGGGCGAGGATTCCGTGCGCTCGCTGGCTCCTCTGAACGGCTTGAAAATCATCACGCGCACTCTAAGCATCAACGCCACCTTCGCGGGCGGCGATCTGAACGGGCTTGAATCTCTCGAAACTCTCGGTTCTCTTCGGATAGTTGGTTCGCAGCGGATTCGCAACCTGAGTTTGCCTCGATTGAAAACCGTTCCTGTGAATATTGATATTGACAATTCCGCAGTGCGTTCTCTTGATTTCCCCGAACTCGTTGAAATCGGTAAAAATCTTCGTGTATATTATGCTGATTCACTGCGTTTGATCTCTCTTCCAAAGCTGCGCAAAATAGTTGGCGACCTCTCGCTCACGGGAAGATACGGAGCTACGGTAAGCGTTGAAACTCTCGACCTTCCCGAACTTGAATCCATCGACGGAATAATGCAGATTAATACTCAGCCGCTGCTGCGCGCGATTAATTTGCCGCGACTTAAAACCCTCTCTCTTCTCGCCGCCGGCAATGCAACTTCGATTAATGTATCGTCAAGCGCCGCCGTCGAACAAATATCGGCGCCGTCGCTCGAAAGTTCGAGAGCCATCAATCTCAACAATGTCGTCGCTCTGAAAACGCTCGATCTCCGTTCTCTCTATTCTCTGCTCGGTGCGTTTGGCATATCGAACGGCAGATTGATTGAAACGCTCGATCTCGGCAAACTGCAAACCGTTGTCGGTTCGCTCAGCGGCTCGGCTATTAATGCTCTGACTGAAATAAATCTCCCCGAACTTCGGGAAGTTAGCGGCTCTTTTAACTTTGAAGGCAGCAACTTGAAGAGAATAAACTGTCCGAGGCTCGAAACGGCGGCTACTCTTTATATTGCAGGACCGGCTCTCGACGAGGTGAACTTTCCGAAGCTGAAAGACCTCACGTCCTCATTGAGTATTCAAAGTCCTGTGCTGACTTCTCTTGACGGTTTGTCGGCTTTGGAGACCGTAAACAGCATTTCGATTTCGGGAGCTACGGCTTTGACTTCTATTTCCGGATTAAGTTCGCTTCGCTCCGCAGCTTCGGTCTCCTTCAACAACGTTCCAAACATCGGGGAAATTGATTTGAGCGGCGTGGAAGTTGCAACAGCTCTGAGTATTTCCGGCACAAGCTGGACGAGCCTGACTCGCGTTGCAGGCGCCGACGATTTCGCAGGCCGACTTAACTTTTCTGTGCAGGGCGTCTCTGCCATGCCACTCATCGAAGGCTTCCGTCGAACAGCGCGTATCCAGATAAGCACGTATGGAATCGTCAATTTTGATGCTCCATGGATGGAGGAAGTTGCAGGCGATTTATCCTGTTCTTTTAATGATGTGATTAACACTGTAAATCTGCCGAATCTCCGATCGGTCGGTTCTTTGAACATCCCTGTGACGGCTGTGCTTAATCTCCCCGAACTGACCACTGTCGGCGGTTACTTCGGCATTACGCTAACTCAGTACGCCGCTTCCATCGTTTGCCCAAAGTTGCGTAGCATAAGCGGAAACCTCTCCGTTACCAACACAAGCAATGTGGTTTTGCGTCCTTTCGGTCTCATTTCGTTTCCTGTGTTGGAGACCATCGGCGGCACACTCAGTCTTAACAATAGTTACACGGCTGTCGATTTTCCGAATTTTACGAATCTCGACGGTTTCGCGGCGCTGCGTTCAGTGAAAGGAGTAACGATTACTCGTTTTGCAAATCTCGTCGATTTCACCGGACTGAAGAACGCCATTCCGAGTTTCACAAGATACGAATGGAACGTAACGTACTGCGGATATAACCCGACGTATCAGGATATGCTGGACGGACGATACGAATTATGAATTATGAATTATAAATTATAAATTATAAAACAGACTTCGTGAAACTTCGTGCCTTCTTCGTGGAACTTCGTGTGATAAAACGTACACGAAGAACCACGAAGGATGCGCGAAGAAC
>JAITGD010000148.1 GCA_031280885.1 Prevotellaceae bacterium
GTTTTTAATATACGTTTTGTACAATTCGCCGTGCTCTATGTGTCCGGCGTCGAAGTGCATGTCGTCTTGTCCGCCTTCCCGCGAATCATACAGGAAGCGGATTCCCGTACGCGACTGTATGCCCGATTCGCTCAGATAAAACCAGCGGTTGAAAAGATTTACGAATTTCGATTCCGGCATATCGTTGAACATGTCGTCATTGTAATCGTGCGAGTCGGTATCGGCGGAACCATGCAAAAGCAAACCGGTCCATAAATCTTTCGCCACTTGGACAGCCGAGGTGATATTTGCCTCGTAACGTCCCAAATGGTCGCCATACAGGTTGATAAACAAAGGTTCCGTGTAATTCGGCTTCTTCATTTCGAGATTGATTTGTCCGGAAATGGATTCGTATCCGTTCACTACCGAAGAAGCTCCTTTCGATATTTGAATCGATTCAAGCCAACTGCCGGGCACGTATCCCCAGCCGAAAGTGGACAACAAACCTCTTGAAATTGGAATGTTTTCCGTCTGCAACTGGCTGTATAAGCCGGATAAACCCAACAGTTGCACTTGTTTGACTCCGGATATGGCGTCGGAAAATCCGACCGTAACGGAAGCGCTGTTTTCAAAACTTTCCGAAAGATTGCAGCAAGCCATTTTTACCAGCCCTGTTTTTGTAATAAGCTCTGTTTTACCTGTTGACAAGCGCGACAGAACCGTTCCGCTTCGAGCAGAAGTAACAAGCGCTTCTTCAAGTTCAACTCCTTCGCGTAGAACAAATTCCAGCTCGTTTTGTGCATCGCTTATTTTGATGCTGTCGGTAGTGTATCCCACCAAACCCGCCCGCAAGTAATCGCCGTTACCGGCTTTTTTCTCGATCGTAAAAGCGCCTTTATCGTTAGTAATCACACCATTGCCGCTGCGCGGAAAGTAAACGCTTGCTCCCACGAGCGGTTGCTTCTTTCCGTTTTCTTCCGAAAAAACATGACCTTTCAGCGTCTGCGCCTCCGAATCGATAGCCGGCAACAGGAGAAGGGAAATCAAAATTCCTCCGGCGATTCTTCTCATTTTCTTCGCTTTAATTCTCCTCATCATGCTCCACGCGCAAGGTTCTCGACACAGTCGGAGCTGCATTGTACTCGGCATTACCAGCTTGCGATGCAAAGATGGTCGTTTCGTCATTGTAATGTTCGCCCGTATAGGTCAAAATCAAGCTATTATCTATAATCAACACATTTGGATGAGTCGAATAAAAGCTAACGGGCAAGCCCGACGAAGCTGTCGCTTCAAGCGTTAAATCGCCCTGACTTGATTTCCATTCGGCAACAGACAAATCAAAGGTAATCGTCTGATTTGCTTTGTTTGGATTGCTGTCGTCGTTGATAACCAAGCTCTGTTTAACGGCTGGCGCCTCGAAATATGTTTCATTGCCTGATTGACTGGCGGTAATATACACTGTACCAGCCCCGAGCAGCGTAACAATTTTTCCATTTATGGAAGCTGTCGAAGTATTGCTGCTGACAAAGCTAACTTGCAAGCCCGACGAAGCAGTTGCCTGCAATTCAAATGATTGTTCGCTTAAATTGCGCGGCTGCAAAGGATTGAATGTAATGCTCTGATTCGAGCGGGTTTTGTCCTTGCTGCAACTTGCCATTGCAAATAATGACAAGATTATAAAAAATTGTAAATACTTCATAATTAAACATATAATAATATATTTTTATTCTATTGTTCCATATCCCGGATTTTGAGGCGCCAGATTCGGATTTTTATCCAATTCTTTTGTAGGCACAGGCAGCAAGGCTCGATATGATTGCCAATGTTTCTCAGGGATAGCGCCTAAAACAGCGTCAGCCCTTCCTGTACGAACCAAATCCCACCAGCGGTGCGCTTCTTCGGCAAAAAATTCACGACGGCGTTCTTTTTCTACTTCAAGCAATATTTCAGCTTGTGTCAAACTATTTGGAAGATCAGCGTTTACGCCTCCTCGCGCTCGCTTGCGGATGAGATTCAAATCGGCAATAGCGTCCGCTAACTTACTGCCTCCTTGCTGCGCTCGCGCCTCAGCACGAATCAGATACTGTTCGGCTAAACGCAGAGAAACGAAATCCTCTGCCGCGCCTGCGGAAGTAGCTGCTGTCCGCCGGTATTTATACGGATGCCAGAACCCGGAAACGATTGTAGTCCATTGAGTTTTGCGCAAATCATCCGCTTCGAAAGCATTGAGAAAATCGTCGGTAAGCCGGAGATACGTGTTATTTACCGTTAATTGTGCGTAATACACTCTATCGATGTAAGTAGTCCAACTTCCGCTCGATGAGGTTTTGAAAATTGCTTCCTTGCCGGAGCGCAAGAAAACATTTTCCAAATCTTCCAGAATATAACCGGAATTGACAATCACAGAATCGGCCTTATTTTCAGCCTTTTCCCATTCATTATTATAAAGATAAGTTCGCGCCAGCAAAGCCGAAGCTGCCCATGTAGTTACTTTTATATTCGTGTTTGCACTGTTTTTCAAAGCCGTTTCAACATCTTTTAAATCTTGTTTAATATGTTCAACAATCTCTGTTTTAGCTGTTCTTGGATAATGGGTTGTCTCCAAGATTCGGGTGGAAGTAACCCAAGGTACATCGCCAAAAAGAGTGGTCAGCAGAAAATAGGAATAAGCGCGGAAATACTTGGCCTCTCCGATGTATTCCTGTTTTTTTTCTTCCGACAATACCGTAGCATCCGGCAAACGTTCAATCAAATCGTTGGCAATTAAAATTGCTTTATACGGATATTCCCAGAAAATAGCCGTATATGTATTAGTTTGACCATAAGTGTTATAACGCAAATCATCGTAAGAAGTCGATGTGTGATAAGCATCGTCGGCAATAACCGTCAAATAGAATGGAGTTGCATAATAAAAAACCTGATTCGCGAGTAAATTTTGTGTATATAAGCCGTTTACAGCCGCTTCGATAGTTCGTGCATCTCCGTAAATCTGTTCCGGCGTTACGATATCGCTTGGCGGATCTACATCAAGCAAATCGCAGGACGAAAAAGCCAGCAAAATCACAGCAGCTTGTAAACAGCTGACAATTAAAAATTGTCGAATAATCGAAAGATTAAATAATATTCGTTT
>JAITGD010000161.1 GCA_031280885.1 Prevotellaceae bacterium
CGAAGGTAAGTTTCCGCCCCGGCACCGACTTGAAGGAAATGCTCGCAACGTTGAAATACGTAAAGGCAAAGTAAATCGATCTCCGATCTTTTTAAAAACGATCTCCGATCTTTTTAAAATCGATCTCCGATGAACTCTCGTTAGGTTCTTTAAAGTCCCTAATGACCTTAAAGTCGGTTCAAGAAAAGTTTGAGTTGCTTTGCAAATATTTGCTGTGGAACCCCTGACGGGGTTCGGGTCGAGAGTGTTCACGTCTTTCTATTGATATTGATGCCCTACGGGCAATAGGACAATCAACCTTGTCGAATCCTGATGCCCGTAGGGCATCAATATCAATAGAAAACAATGTACCACACAGATCCCGAACCCCGTCAGGGGTTCCACAACGAAGGCCTTGTGCCGTCCAAAAGTCCAAAAGAAAGTCCAAAAGTCTAAAAGTCTAAAAGTCCAAATTATTTTTTACCTTTGCGGCGCAAAAGGCCTCCTTAGCTCAGCGGTAGAGCAGCTCATTCGTAACGAGCAGGTCGCCGGTTCAAATCCGGCAGGAGGCTCAAAAAAATCGATACCGAACAGATAAATATGAATTTACGGACGATACTCACAATTACTGTTTTGCTTCTTTTGTGTTCGTGCAGAGGCAACAGAATCCCAAAACCTCACGGATATTTTCGATTCGATTTACCATCCAAAGAATATCAATTGTTCGACAGTTCGACCTGTCCTTATTCTTTTGAATATCCGGTTTATGGAGAAATAAAACCTTATAGGGACAATCTGTCCGAAAAATTTTGGTTCGATTTGGTCTTTCCACAGTATCGAGCTACGGTTTATCTGAGCTACAAACCGGTGAACAACAATCTCGCCGCAATGCTCGAAGATATGCGTAGCCTTCTTTATAAACATTCGGGAAAAGCCGACGCTATCGAAAGGAAGTTTTATGATAATCCCGACGAAGGTACTGCGGGATTTCTGTACGACATTGGCGGAAACGCTGCCTCATCGGTGCAATTTTATATAAGCGATTCTACAAAACACTTTTTAAGAGGTTCTCTCTATTTTTATGCCACCCCAAACCGAGATTCTCTCTCTCCTTTAATAGATTTCTTCCGCGAAGATGTGAAACATCTGATGGAAACGGTGAAGTTTAGATGAGACTTTTGGACTTTTGGACTTTTGGACTTTTGGACTGTTAGACCATTGGACGAGCAAATCTGCGTCATCTGGTACTGATTTGCTCGTCCAAAAGTCTAACAGTCCAAAAGTCCAAAAGTCTAACCGTCTAACCGTCTAACAGTCCAAAAGTCCAAAAGTCCAAAAAGTCAAACAGTCCTATCTATCAAATATGTATTTCTTTCGCCGGAGTTTCGTGTTACTAATTCGCCCAGAAATCCGGTGAGAAAAAGTTGCGAGCCGATCAGCATAACCGTAAGGGCGATGTAAAAATATGGATTGTCGGTTACCAAAACTGCCGGAATCTTGTTCGACAGGCAATACAGCTTGTACGCGCCCAAACCGGCGACCAGCATCAATCCGATAATAAACATCAGGCTGCCCACCGTGCCGAAGAAGTGCATGGGACTTTTGCCGAATTTGGAGATGAATATCACCGTCAGCAAGTCGAGATAACCGTTTATGAATCGGCTGAATCCGAATTTGGTTTTACCGTATTTGCGTGCACGGTGTTCGACTTCTTTTTCGCCGATTTTGTGAAATCCGGCTTGCCGAGCCAGCACGGGGATGTAGCGGTGCATTTCGCCGTAAACTTCGATGCTTTTCACTACTTTCCGACGATAGGCTTTGAGTCCGCAGTTGAAATCGTGCAGTTTGATTCCCGTAGCCACTCGTGCCGTAGCGTTGAACAGTTTGCTGGGCAAGGTTTTAGAAATCGGGTCGTAGCGTTTGCGTTTCCAGCCCGAAACCATGTCGTAGCCTTCGGCTATCATCTTGTGCAGCGCGGGTATTTCGTCGGGACTATCCTGTAAATCTGCATCCATAGTGATTACCGTGTCGCCCTGCGCAGCCTCGAATCCGCAGTACAGAGCGGCCGATTTACCGTAATTGCGTCGGAAACATATCCCGCGCACGTGGTCGCTGCTCTGCGCGAGGTTTTCGATTACTTTCCACGAACTGTCGCTACTGCCGTCGTCCACCATGACGATTTCATAAGAATAGCCCTGTTTGTGCATAACCCGCTCAATCCATGCTGCAAGTTCGGGAAGCGATTCTTCCTCGTTATACAGGGGGATGACCACCGAAATATCCATACTGCATGTATTTGAATTGATTACCGAAGTGGCGATTTAAAAGTTCTGTTGATAATTATCTCTTTTGATAAATATCGACACAATCAAAGCGATTATCACACCGACAAATACACCTGATAATATAAGCGACATTGCTCCGAAGGCGGGAGTTGCAAATAGTTTCGCCATCTTCATGCCTGCTTCTATCTGAGCTTCGTTCACGCCCTGTTCCAACATTTGTTGAGCAGCTTTGTCCATCTGTATGTCGAAATAATCGGGATTGATAAGCTTGACGAACACTACGAAATAGATGGCGTTTAAAATCGAAGCTACGAGGCTCATCAGGGTTCCGAATCCCAGCGATCGTCCGTAGGATATAAAGCCGTCCCTCTTTTTATCGCGGTATTGGATGGTAAAATACACCATAGTTGCTCCTGTAGCAAAGATATTTGCCAGAAGCATAAATCCGCCGTCATAGTTGGCTACATAAAAAATTACGCTGAGGGCTACGAGTGTTACACCCATAACCGTTCCGGGAGCGATGACATCTTGCATCATACTTCCCTGTGTTGTGTTTTGTTCTCTCATTTTTTTGATGATTAATAAATTATGAATTATGAATTAATTTTATTCCCATTCGATAGTTGCGGGGGGTTTGGAGCTGATGTCGTACACCACTCGGTTTATTCCCCGAACTCGGTTTATTATTTCGCCCGACACTTTGGCCATCAATTCGTAAGGAAGATGCACCCAGTCGGCAGTCATTCCGTCCACCGAATGAACGGCGCGCAAAGCAACGGCGTATTCGTAGGTACGTTCGTCGCCCATTACGCCTACCGACTGCACGGGAAGCAGAATAACTCCGGCTTGCCAGATGCTGTCGTACAGATTTTCAGAAATCAGACGGTCGATAAATATTTCGTCGGCTTCCTGCAACATGGCCACTCTTTCCGGCGTAACTTCTCCGGGTATGCGTATGGCCAGCCCCGGTCCGGGAAAGGGATGACGGTTCAGTATAACCGGTTTAAGTCCCAATTCTTTGCCAACCCGTCTCACTTCGTCTTTGAACAACATTCGCAGCGGTTCCACGAGTTTCAGGTTCATCTTTTCGGGCAGTCCTCCCACGTTGTGATGCGATTTGATTGTGGCCGACGGCCCGTGTACCGACATCGATTCAATCACATCGGGATAAATGGTGCCTTGCGCCAGCCACTTGATGTCTTTCAATTTATGAGCTTCGACGTCGAATACTTCGATAAAATCGCGGCCTATTATTTTTCGTTTGCTTTCAGGCTCGATTACGCCTTTCAGGTCGGCGAAGAATTTTTCGGCGGCGTTTACTCCCGTTACTTTCAGCCCCATTTCCTTGTAAGCATCCAGAACTTTGGCAAATTCGTTCTTTCTCAAAAGTCCGTGATCGACAAAAACGCAGCTTAGATTTTCGCCGACGGCTCTGTGCAGCAGCAGAGCGGCTACCGAAGAATCGACTCCGCCCGAGAGAGCCAGCACCACTTTGTCGTCGCCGAGTTTTTCTTTCAGTTCCGCGACGGTATTTTCCACGTATGAAGCGGGAGTCCACGAATCGGAGCAGCCGCAGATTCCGAGGGCGAAGTTCTTCAGCAGCATAACTCCGTTTTCGCTGTGCGTAACTTCGGGATGAAACTGTATGCCCCAGGTTTTTTCGCCTTCGATGCGATACGCAGCCACCGGAATGTCCTGCGTAGCGGCTACGGTACGGAATCCTTCGGGAAGGCCAATTATGCTATCTCCGTGCGACATCCATACCTGCGAATTGTTGTTCGTTCCTTTCAAAAGTTCGTCGGACGAATCTATCGAAGCAAGTTTTGCGCGTCCGTATTCTCTGTGTTCCGATTTTTGCACCTTTCCTCCGGCGTCGTGCGCCATAAGTTGCGCTCCGTAGCATATTCCCAGAACGGGCAGTTTCCCGCGCAGGTTGAGATTGCAGGTGAGCGGTTTGGCCTCGTTTACCGAGCATGGACTGCCCGATAGTATGATTCCGCGAACATCCGGCGTCGGTTCCGGAACCATGTTGCAGGGATATATTTCGCAATAGACGTTCAACTCGCGTAAACGTCGAGCTATGAGCTGCGTGTATTGCGAACCGAAATCCACTATCGTTATTTTATCTTGATACATTATTTATATGCGTTCTTATTTCGTCAATAAAAAATTGAAACAAATTCAGTCGATTAGAATGACTGTCCTATCACAAAGTGGAAATTACTTCCATTGGCTCCCGAACGGTTTGAAATCTTGTCGAATCCGTAGCCCCAGTCGATTCCCAGCATACCTACGATGGGCAAATATATGCGGACGCCGATTCCTGCTGAACGTTTGGTATCGAAGGGATTAAACTTTTTGATAGTTTCCCAGCAATTTCCCGCCTCGAAGAAACTGAGTGCATAGATTTGCGATTGCGGCTGCATGATAATCGGATAGCGCAGTTCGAGCGTAAACTTGTCGTAAACATTGCCTTCGTATGCGTTATTTCTGTATGGCGTCAGCGAGTTATTTTCATATCCGCGCAGGCCGACGATGTCCTGTCCGTACATTACGTATCCCGACATGCCGTCGCCGCCGACCACAAAACCTTCAAAGGGCGAATATCCCCAGTTTTTGTTGTAGTATCCCAAATATCCGAATTGAGCGCGAGCCATGAGAACAAATTTGCCGATGACGGGCGTGAAAAACGACCCGTTGAACGACCATTTGTTATATTCGATCCATTTATATTTCTCTTCGCTTTTCATTTCCTTCCAGTTTTTGTTTGGACTGAACAGCGAGTACGGAGGCGTAAGTTGCACTCCTACCGACAAATCGGAGCCGCTGGATGGAAAAATCGGATTGTTGGTAGATTTTCTGCCGAACATGATTTTCAGACTGAAATTGTTCGAGTTACCATTACTGAAGATAAAACCGCCGGTCCAGTTGCGTAGTTGATAGCGTTGCAGCGAAAGTTCGTAATAGAGCGAAAACCAGTTATCGGGCCATTGCAGACGATGTCCCAGACCGGCCGAGAAGCCCATCACTTTCATACTTTCATTCGAGCTATAATCGTTGTAATAATACGGATATCCTCCGCCGTAGTAGTTGCTGTAATAGGGATTGTAGGCCGAATTTTGATTCGAGAAATAAGCGCTGATAGACAGCGATATTGGTTTACGTCCGCCGAGCCATGGCTCCATAAAATTTATGCTGAACTGCTGATAGCGAGTGCCGTTTGTTTGGAAGCGCAATCCAAGCGTTTGTCCATCGCCGGTAGGCACCGGACGCCAGGATTTGAAGTCGAAAAATCGCCTCATCGAGAAATTGCTGAATTTCACTCCCACGCTTCCCACGAACATATTTGCACCCCATCCGCCGGAAAGTTCAAGCTGATCGTTCGATTTTTCGGTTACTTCGTAGTTCAAATCGACCGTTCCGTCGGCGGCATTAGGTTTGATAAACTTTTGCGCGTTTTTTTGCAATTCTTCCGGATCGAAATGCCCCATCGCGCTGAGCATACGAATTGACTCCTTGTATTTTGTGATACTGAACAGGTCGCCCGGCACGGTGCGCAATTCGCGTCGAATCACATGTTCGTTTGTTTTGGTATTTCCTGCGATATTGATTCTGCTATACGCAGCCTGTTCGCCTTCATGTATTCTGATTTCCAAATCGATCGAATCGCCCGTTATATTTGTTTCGACCGGCATCAGATGGGCGAAAATATATCCGTTATCCTGATAAAAATACGATGAAACCGACTGTTCGTCATAGTTCAATCTTTCGTCGAGAGTTCCGCGATCGTAAACATCACCTTTTTTGATACGCAGCATAGCCTCAAGCTGGTCGGTAGGGAATTTTGTATTGCCAACCCAGGTGATATTTCGGAAGTAATAACGTCGTCCTTCGTATATTTTCATCTTGATACCCACTCTGTTTTTGCTGATTCGGTAAACAGAATCTTCCACAATTTCCGCATCTCGGTATCCTTTGCGATTGTAAAAAGCAATCAGATTTTCGCGGTCTTCGTCGTAATTGGATTCTATGTATTTGCGCGATTTGAAAATCGATTTAAAAGCAAAGCCCTTTTGTTTGGTTTTTTTCATTGCTCCACGCAATTTCCATGCTTTGACGTCGCTATTTCCGTCGATTTTGATTTCTTTGATTTTCACCTTATTGTTTTTAGTGATTCTAAAGAGCAGGTGAATTGCGTTAGTTATCGTAGTATCGAGTGATTTTTCCACTTCGACTTCGGCGTTCAGGAAGCCTTTTTCGGCGTAGAAATGTTTTATTTTATCTACGGAAGTCTTTATGGTATAGTCCGAAAGGGGAGCGCCTCGACGAATGTTTACTTTTTCTTTGAGGTCTTTGATTTGACCTTTTTTCACGCCCACAATGTCCCAAGTATATATTCTTGGACGTTCGGTGAGTTTTATGTCGAGCCAGATTTTGTCGCCTTCGGTTCTGACGCTGTCCACCGACACGCTTCCGAAGTGATTGTTAGCCCAGATTCGTTTCACAGCGTTGGTAAATTTCTCGTCGCCGGGCACTTTTATTTCGTCATTTTTTCTCAGTCCGGAGATTGTAATTATCTGATTTTTATCAGCAAAACTGATTCCCGAAACAGTAATTTCTTCGATAATGTATGTTTTGGGAGGTTTCTCGAAATCAAATTCCGGGATTGAATCATTTGTTTGCGAGTGTGTTTCTATCGCGAGCGCCAAACCGCAAATGGTGCAAAGTAAGATGCGAACTATTGTGAGTTTACGTTGATTTATTGTTTTTAATCTGTCGATTACGCGGGCAATTCCGCCTTGATTCGTTTGTCTCATTCAGTGTATCTTTTATATAAAGAGGTCGATATTATGTAAAAAAATCAAGAAATTTCGTTCGATTTGCGAAGCTGATCTTCGGTTTTTCCGAAACGTCGTTCCCTTTTTTGATATTCGATGATTGCGTTTCGGAAATCCTCCTTACGGAAGTCCGGCCACAATATCGAGGGAAAATACAATTCGCTGTATGCCGCTTGCCACAACAAGAAATTACTGATGCGCAATTCGCCGCTTGTACGGATCAGTAATTCAGGGTCGGGCATACCAGCCGTAGCCAAATGTTGTTCGAATATTTGAGCCGTTATTTCCTCCGGCTTTAATTCGTTTTTGTTGATTTGTATTGCTATTTTATTCACTGCTTGAAGTATTTCCCATCTTGAGCTGTAGCTTAGAGCGAGAGTCAGCGTTAAACCCGTGTTCTTTGATGTAAACTCGCACGATTGGTTTAAGCGTTCTCTGACATTTTGAGGGAAAGAATCCAAATCGCCAATGGCTTTGAGTTGCACGTTATTTTTGTCGAGTTCAGGGGTTTCCTTTACTATGGCGTCGATTAAGAGCGCCATCAGTCCTTCGATTTCCTCTGTTGGACGTTCCCAATTTTCAGTAGAAAAGGCGTAGAGCGTCAGGTATTTTACTCCGATTTCGCCGGCAGCTTCCACCGTTTCTTTCACAGCTTTCACTCCGTTGCGATGGCCGAAGATTCGGCTCAGTCCACGTTTTTTTGCCCAGCGTCCGTTGCCGTCCATAATCACGGCTACGTGCTTTGGAACGTTGCTTTTATCTATTTGTTCAATCATTTTTTCTTTTTGTGCGATTTATCGTAATCGTCATAGCCACTGTTCTTTCCTTTTAAAGATCGTTTTGGCGGTATATAAGTATTTATTGCCGGACATTTTTGCTTTGGAGCCAAACGGTACGATATGCTGACGCCGAACAGCGAAATCCAATCGGTATTCAGAAATGCCGAACCTTTTTTTCCGTTGTTTACTTCGCTTGGATTTATGTTGTTAAATCGGTCGATGTTATCGTTGAATGTTTTTTTGAATTGCCATTCAAAAGCCAGCGTCCAGCGAGGCTTCGGCGACCATTTCACTCCAAGTCCTATCGGAATATGGATGGCTTGTATAGAGCTGGCGTTTTCGTCGGTCGTTCCGTAAACATCTGGATACAAGTGCATGGCTGTGTTTGCATCTGGTTCGCTGCGATACGAATCGGGATAAGCCAGCACTACTCCGACGCCTAAAAATAGATACGGCGTAAAAGTTTCCTTTACCCGATGAATTACCGGCTCAAAGGGTCTGAGATTTAGCTCTATACCTGTATTAAAGTCGATAAACATGCGGCTGAATTTCACCGTAGGTCGTCCAAGTTGCAAGTAGCTTGGCTCGTCGTAGTAGGGCATGTAGCCCTTGTAGTTGTTGGAATTGCCAGCAATTTGCCCCACCGTTACGCTGGTGCGCAACGAATAAAGTATATTGAACGAATAGCGATGGTGTATAGAACCATAGTATCGCGGCGCCGTGAAGGGAATAAATTCATTATAATCACCGAGATAGAACGTGGCGCCTGCTCCAAGCCCAAGATCGGTGCGATCGACCCTGAAGATTGAATTTTTTCTCAGTTGTACTTGTCCGAAGCTTATGTTAGTGAATATCGCAAGACAAACACCGACAAATGCGAGTTTTTTCATCGCTATTTGGCATCGGAATTTAGTGTAAGTGGTACTCCGACTCATTGATTTATACCGTTATCGTTATCATATTTCACAAAACATGCACCAGCATGGAAAACGACAAAGTTATGAAAAACTCCGACTTATCAAGAATGTCATGCAAAATTATGATAATTTAACGCTTCGAGAGCCAAGATTTTTTCGAGAGCCAAGACAAAATCCGGCAATCCACGAAGACAAAACAGAAACATCAATTGAACTGTCAAATAGATATTTCCAGGATTTCCAGCTTCATTTTACCAGCCGGAACCTGCACTTCGACGACCTCGCCTTTTCCGTGTCCCATAAGAGCTTGCGCGATGGGAGTACCAATCGAAAGTCTATTTTCTTTCAGATTAGCTTCGCTTTCAGGCACAAGCGTATATTCCACAGTCTTTTTTGTGGACAAGTTTCGGAGCTTTATTTTGCTCATTATTTGAACCTTCGATGTATCTATCTTAGTTTCGTCAATCACTCTGGCGTTTGCCACCAGCTGTTCCAGTTTAGATATTTTCATCTCCAGCAAACCTTGCGCTTCTTTAGCTGCGTCGTATTCAGCGTTTTCCGACAAGTCGCCCTTATCGCGGGCTTCGGCTATTTGCCTCGACAATTCGGGACGTTCCACATTTCGCAGATGTTCCAGTTCGGCGCGCATCTTTTGCAAGCCTTCTTCTGTGATATAATGCACTTTAGACATAGTCTATTTTCTAATTAAAACGAAAAACAAAAGAGAATCCCGAGATAAAACGCGGAACCCTCGTCCTAATTTTTGCACAAAAATAGTGAGAATATTCGATTCTGATGCAATCCAGCAAAAAATCTTTTTCTCTCAACTCCCGTTTGAACCTTAATTCGTACCTTTGCACACGATATTCATTACAGAAATTGAAATGAAAACTATATTTTTGATAGCCCTTGGCGGCGCGGCGGGAAGTGTGTTAAGATATTTGACAACACGCTTTGTAACAAATCGTATCGACTGTGCTAACCCCATTTACGGAACCTTTACGGCGAACTTCGCCGGATGTCTGGCAATTGGAATAATTTTCGGACTCGCAGAACGTTACTCCTGGTTTTCGACCTCGTTACGACAACTGCTCGTCGTCGGTTTCTGCGGAGGATACACCACCTTTTCGGCCTTTGCGCTCGAAAACCTCAATCTCCTGCGGACGGGCAATTACGCCGCAGCTTTCCTCAGCATTTCCGCAAGCGTTGTCCTCTGTATCGCGGCTACCTTCGTCGGAATCGCTATTGTAAATGTAGTATCTTAGCAATTTAATTTAAAACGCAAATCAATTGAAAAGCGCATTTAAAATTCTTATACTGATAATATTGCTGATATCCACAGCAACAACAACTCTCGCTCAGTACGATAAATATTACTACTTCAGCAGAGGACGCGAAAATCTGATGAACGGACGATATTCGCACGCTATCAACGATTTCAACGTCCTGGTAAAAGCCGACACCGCTCTCTACGACGCATATTTCTTTCGAGGTATCGCAAAATACAATCTCGGAGATTACCTCGGAGCTCTTTCTGATTTCGATAAAGCTCTGTATATAAATCCGGTATTTACTATGTCGTATCACTATCGAGCCATCACTCTGAGCCAGCTAAACCGCTTCGACGACGCTATGAAAGACTACGACAAAGCCCTCGCTCTGCGTCCCGACTACACCGGAATATACTTCTCGAGAGGAATTAGCAACTTAATGTCGCAGAAAATAGACGAATCTATCAGCGATTTCGATAGATTTATCCGTGTCGAACCGACGGCAGGCGACGCTTACGTCAATCGAGGTACAGCATATCTGCTCAAAAAAGATACCACACAGGCGCTTAACGACTACAATAGAGCAATATATCACAACGCCTTCGACCCAAACGCATACATCCGACGTGCAAGAATATACGCCCTGCGTAGCGAAAACGACAAAGCTATGCGCGATTTGACCCAGGCAGTCAAACTCGACTCAACTTCCTCATTCTCTTACTTCAACCGAGCATTAGTGCATTATAATATGCAGAATATCGACGGCGCTCTGGACGATCTAAGCAAAGTGATTGAACTTGACCCCGATAACGCCCTGAGTTACTACAACCGTGCCTTGATTCGATCGCAGATTGGAGACTATAACAAAGCATACGACGACTATGGTAAAGTGCTGGAAATAAATCCAAACAACGTCCTGGCGCATTACAACCGCGCTGCCGTGCAAATCGAACAACACGACTTCATGGGTGCGCTCAACGATTATTCGCGAGCAATCGAACTATATCCCGATTTTGCAAACGCATATCTGAATAGATCATACGTTAAAAATCAACTCGGAAGATTCGCCGAAGCAAAAAAAGACTACGACATTGCACAAGGAAAAATCGCCCGATACCGAGCCGAAATGACCGATAGCTCCTTCTCAATGTTTGCCGATACCAGCAAAAGTTTCAGCAAACTCCTGGCTTTAGACGCCGATTTTACGAAAAAAACCTTCGACGGAAAACCCCAAAATAGAAAAATCGACATGATTTTTGCCGGAATGTTCCGATTTGTCGAAGGCGCAGAACGCCCGAAAATCCCCTTAGATAGACAATATTTCTATCCGAAACTCGACGATTTCTTAGAACACAAAGCCCTGAAAAATACAGCGCTATCAAGCAAAAATGCTGCGCTTGCCGACAGCGTCGCAACGAAAATCGACACGGCTGCCGACCTTATGATTGCCGATAACAACAAAAAAACCAAAGCCTTCGGATATTTCCTCAAAGGAATGGTGCAAACTCAATTGAAACAATATTCAACAGCAATAAATTACTACAACAGCGCGCTCGATCTCGAACCCGAAAATATATTCTATCGCCTGAATCGCAGCGTTACACAAAGCGAAATGATAGAATTTATCTCATCAATGGAAAGCAACATGCCTACTCTTACACTCGATAAAGTCGCAGGAGGACATTCTTCGGTGCGTACAAGCCACGAAATCAAACGATATAACTACCGAGAAGCTATAGACGACTTGGACGAAATCGAAAAACTAAAACCCGATTTTACATACCTCCACTACAACCGTGGAAACTTGAAATTCTTCTCAGGAATGATGCCCGAAGCTATTGAAGACTACACAAATGCAATCAAACTATACCCCTGGTTCGGCGAAGCTTATTTCAATCGCGGACTTGTGTCTATCTATCTGCGCGACACCGAAAAAGGCTGCCTCGACATCAGTAAATCAGGCGAACTTGGAGTAAACGAAGCATACTCCGTCATACGAAAATACTGTCTAAAAGAACAATGATCCTCGACCAAATCAGACGAAACTTCTCGTCCATAGTACTATACACTCTGGTTTTCTTGTCCATATTTTGGGCGCGCGCCTTCGCTGGGCTGCCTCTTGAAGAATTGGGCTTCGAATGTTCCATCTTCACCTCCGTACCCGAATGGATAGGCAACAACCTCAACCTACGCCTGATACTGTCAATGCTCGTAACGCTGATGCTCGGACTTGGCCTCTATCAACTGAATACCAATCACATGTTTATGCGCGGACGAGAACATCTACTCGCCCCTTTTTATGTCATCTCGCTTGGCGCCTTCTCCTTCCTCCAATCATTCGCCGGAGTTCACATCGCCGCAGTATTCATCCTCCTATCAATAAACAGCCTATTCTCCTGTTATCGAAACGAATACAACCTCTACGGCGTCTTTTCGACCTTCATGTACATCGGCATAGCCACGCTATTTTACGCATACTCCATACTCCTAATCATACCCGCCTTCACCGGCCTATTACGATTCAAATCCATTCAACCACGCGACATTATAATCATGATAGCAGGCCTGCTATGTCCCTGTTACTTCGCCTCTTTCGTCTCATATTTTCTTGTCGGACAATTCATGCTTCCCGTCCACAAAACCATCGAAAACCTTGCCTTTGAATTTACACCCGGATTCATCGGATTAACACTCTTTCAATACACATTTGCCCTATGCGCCATCATCTTCATCGCAGTTGAAACATTTCGTTACATGGGAGTTACGCGACGAGGAATGACCCAAAAAGCAGTTTCGTGCAACGTCATATTTTCCCGATACTTCATCTTTTGCGCCCTCGCCGTATTTATCTTTGCGCCACACGGAAAAGGCATAGTCATATTCGCATCAATCCCCGGCTCAGTGATGCTCTCCAACTTCTTCGCCTCGCTGAAGCACCGCTTTTGGAGCAACTTTCTATTTTTGCTTCTTCTCGCCACCGCCATCATCTCCTGTTACATCTCAATTTAGCGGGACTTCCCTTCATTTTCGGCGGACGCCCGCGCAATTTCGGCGGATGTCCGCGCAATTTCGGCGGATGTCCGCGCAATTTCGGCGGATGTCCGCGCAATTTAGGCGGATGTCCGCGCAATTTAGGCGGATGTCCGCGCAATTTCGGCGGATGTCCGCGCAGTTTCGGCGGACGTCCGCGCAATTTCGGTGGATGACGATGAATCAGCCTGCGTAGCGTCTTGGCTCTTGGTTCTTGAAATCTTGAATCTCTCACAAAAAAAAAGCCGCTGATGATCGTCAGCGGCTTTTTTATGTGCAAGAAAAGCTACGAAAGGAATCCCAGCAAGATACCGGCGGCTACCGCGCTACCGATAACGCCGGCCACATTCGGACCCATGGCGTGCATCAGCAAGTGATTGGTTTTGTCGTATTCCAGCCCGACATGTTGCGATATGCGTGCCGAATCGGGTACGGCCGACACTCCGGAATTTCCTATCAAAGGATTGATTTTGTTACCTTCCGTCAGGAACAAATTGAATAATTTAACGAAAAGAACACCCGCAGCCGTAGCTATAACGAAGGACAGGGCGCCTAATCCGAAGATTTTCAACGAACCCCAATTCAGAAATTGAGTAGCTTGGGTCGAAGCGCCCACCGTCAATCCCAAAAGAATGGTTATCACATCGATAAGCGGGCCGCGTGCTGTTTCGGCCAAGCGACGGGTAACTCCGCTTTCTTTGAGCAGATTGCCAAAAAACAACATTCCGAGTAGGGGAAGCCCCGACGGCACAAGGAAAGTAGTTAGCAGTAACCCGATTATGGGGAATATAATCTTTTCGTTTTGCGAAACTACGCGAGGCGGTTTCATCTTGATAAGACGTTCCTTGCTGTTAGTCAGCAGGCGCATTACGGGAGGTTGAATCACCGGAACCAGAGCCATATACGAGTACGCGGCGATGGCGATAGCGCCCATCAGATTGGGAGCCAGCTTCGACGAGAGGAATATGGCCGTCGGGCCGTCGGCTCCGCCTATTATACCGATTGCAGCTGCTTGATTTGGTGCAAAATCCATCAGCAGAGCTATCATATAGGCAGCGAAAATACCGAATTGCGCCGCTGCTCCTACGAGTATCAGCTTGGGATTGGAAATCAATGCCGAAAAATCGGTCATTGCGCCTATTCCGAGAAAGATAAGCGGCGGATACCATCCTTGCCGCACACCCGAATATAGGATGTTCAACACCGAACCTTCTTCGTATATCCCCACCATCAGGCCGGCTTCCTTGAAGGGTATGTTGCCTATGAGAATACCAAATCCGATGGGAATGAGCAACAAAGGCTCAAATTCGTATTTGATGGCAAGGAAGATGAAAAACAATCCAACCAGAATCATCACTATATGTCCTGCGGTCAGATTGGCGAAACCCGTGTAGGTGAGGAACTCTCTTAAATTACCGAGCAGAAAAGAGAAAAAACCGTTTTGTTCCATACAGATTATCCTATTACAAGCAAATCAGCGCCTTCAAGAACGGAATCGCCTTGCTGCACTTTTATTTCGATAACTTTTCCGTCCTTATCGGAGTTGATGTTGTTTTCCATTTTCATGGCTTCAAGCACCACAAGTTTCTGTCCGACTTTTACTTCGTCTCCGACTTTCACTTTTACTTCGAGAATAACTCCGGGCAGTGGCGATTTAACTGCTCCTCCGCCGCTTTCGGCAACGGGTTTTGCAACGGGCGCAATGGGCGCTGCGGGTTTAGCTACTGCGGAACCGGCTGACGATGCGGCCGATACAGCCGGACGAGCAGGCGCTGTGTGAATCGTCGGCACGGTTTTACGCATGGGCTTGTCCAACGTAACCTTGAAGGCCATTCCGTTGACTTCTACTTCTGCTATGTTTTCTTCTACATCATTGACTACTACGGAATATTCGTTACCGTTTATTGTCATTTTAAATTCTTTCATCGTTATATACTTTATATTATTTTTTCAATTGGGGAAGCTGACGCAAGCCGTAAATCTTTGAACTCCACGGCGAATAGGCGCGCGATATTTTTTCGATTGTAAGTATGGTATGCTCAAGGTCGTGGATATCGTTCTGATATTCATACAGAGCCATTGCTATGGCGGCATATACTTCGCCCGATTCCACGTCAAGCGATGCGGGAATTTCTTCGCCGGCGGCTTCGGCCGATTTTATCGCCCGTTTTTTGGCCGACGAAACATAGAATTTTCCTACATACAAGAATACCATAAACAACAGTGCAAGAGCGAGAAATACCACAGTCATAGCCGTGATACTCATTCCAATACCTGTCCTATCGTTGGCCATGAAACGCTCGTTGGCTACATTGGTATCGGGAGCCAAATTGTTGGTACTCGGCGTGGTATTTGGCAGCACTCCTAAATCGGGGCCGCCGTCAACCAAACGTCCATAGCTCACATCAACATCCATTTCAGGAATGGTCAATTCGTCGATAAGCGTTTTCCCATTGGCGTCGAACAGAGCCACGTAACGTTTTTCCGCCGTGAAATTCGTGTGGAAAGTTCCGTGATCCGGCGTCTTGTCCATAAAAAATACCACGTGCTGTCGGGGTTTGATTTGAGTCAGCACATCTCCTTTTTGGATAAAGTATTTGGTCGGATTGTTCGGGTCGTCAGTCAAATAGCATCCGGCGATATTCACCGTAGCATACGAGGGATTGAAGATTTCGACCCAAGCGCTGCGTTTTCCGAACTCGTCGGTATAGTTGCTTTCGTTGTTCAGCATTATTTCGTTGATGCGCAACTTCACCGCGTCCTGTGCATTAGCCTGAACTGCGGCAATCAGCAACACCGCCGCCGACATTACCTTTAATATTGATTTCATTATTTTATTCATTTCTCGAATCAATTTTAAAGGATTACAGTGGCAAATTGTCGTGCTTTTTCGGCGGATTGGTCAGCTTTTTAGTGGCCAACTGCTGCAACGACCTTATTATGCGGAAACGGGTATTGCGCGGTTCGATTACATCGTCGATATAGCCGTATTTAGCTGCATTGTACGGATTTGCGAAAGCTTCCTTGTATTCGTTTTCCTTTTCGATGGTGAAGGCTTTCGGATCGGCAGCTTCTTTGGCTTCTTTGGCATACAGCACTTCGATTGCACCCGCAGGTCCCATTACCGCTATTTCGGCGCTTGGCCATGCGTAATTCATATCGCCGCGCAAGTGTTTGGAACTCATCACACAATATGCTCCGCCGTACGATTTGCGCAGTGTAACCGTAACTTTCGGTACGGTTGCTTCGCCGTAAGCGTAAAGCAGTTTGGCTCCGTGAAGTATAACTCCGCCGTACTCCTGACCCGTGCCTGGCAGGAAGCCCGGAACGTCAACCAGAGTTACGAGAGGGATATTGAAAGCGTCGCAGAAGCGGACAAAGCGTGCGGCCTTGCGCGAAGCATTGCTGTCGAGTACGCCCGCCAGCACTTTGGGCTGATTGGCTATGATGCCGACCGACGAACCGTTGAATCGAGCGAAACCTACGATGATATTGGCCGCATAGTCCTTGTGAATTTCAAGAAATTCGCCCTTATCTACCAGAGCGCCTATCACTTCGTACATGTCGTACGGTTTGTTGGGATTGTCGGGGATTATCTCGTTCAGCGAATCTTCAAGTCTATCGATAGGATCATCGCAATCGACTATCGGAGTTTCTTCCAGATTGTTTTGAGGGATAAAGCTCAGCAGATGTTTGATTATCGTCAAGCCTTCTTCTTCGGAATCGACAGCAAAATGAGCCACGCCCGATTTGGTTGCATGCACGCTTGCTCCGCCTAATTGTTCCTGAGTAACATCCTCTCCGAGTACGGTTTTCACCACTTTCGGGCCGGTGAGAAACATGTAGCTCGAACCTTTTGTCATGATGTTAAAATCGGTCAAAGCGGGAGAATAAACCGCTCCGCCGGCGCAGGGTCCGAAGATGGCCGAAATCTGCGGTACAACTCCTGAAGCCAGGATGTTACGCTGAAAAATTTCGGCATATCCCGCAAGTGCGTTTACACCTTCCTGAATACGTGCGCCGCCCGAATCGTTGATGCCGATTACCGGAGCGCCCACTTTCATTGCCTGGTCCATCACCTTGCAGATTTTCATGGCTAAAGTTTCCGAAAGCGAACCGCCGAAAACGGTGAAATCCTGTGCATACACATACACTAACCGTCCGTCGATAGTGCCGTAACCGGTTACGATTCCGTCGCCCAGAAACGTGCTTTTTTCCATGCCGAAATTGGTGCAACGGTGAGTAACGAACATGTCGAACTCCTCGAAACTGCCTTCGTCGAGCAGCATGGCGATGCGTTCGCGCGCCGTGTACTTACCCTTTTGATGTTGAGCGTCGATGCGCTTTTGGCCGCCTCCGAGACGCGCCTGTTCGCGCAATTTGATTAAATTTTTAACCTTTTCTGATTGTAGGCTCATTGTCTGTATTTTTGTATTTTATTGATTATGCGTGGATTATTCTTGTGGTTTTTCGCAAAATTCGGTTAATACTCCGAAGGTCGATTTGGGATGCAAAAAGGCGATATTCAAGCCTTCAGCTCCTTTACGCGGGGCTTTGTCGATCAGTTGCACGCCTTGCGCCGCCACCTTGTCGAGTGCATTTTGCACGCCATCGGTAGCAAAAGCCAGATGGTGAATCCCTTCACCGCGCTTTTCGATGAACTTGGCGATAGGACTTTCGGGGTCGGTAGGCTCTAAAAGCTCGATTTTGGTTTGACCGACCATGAAGAATGCCGTCTTAACCTTTTGGTCGATAACTTCTTCGACACTGTAACATTTTAACCCTAAGGTCTTTTCGTAGTAGGGAATTGTGGCCTCAAGCGATTTTACCGCGATGCCGATGTGTTCAATATGACTTATTTCCATGATATTAAATTTATTATTAAGTTAATTACTTACGAATTTAAAGCGCAAAGGTAATAATTATTTTTTTACTATTTCGCCTCGTAATTCACATTGGTGAAATATTAAATTGAAGTGCTATTGATTTTGCATTTTGATATTCTAATTGTTCGGATGAGCTTGTCTCAGAAGTGTTTTTTACCACAAGGTTCACAAAGAAAGCACAAAGTTCACAAAGTTGTAACTTTGATTGTCAATACCTTGTGCCTTTTGTGCAAACCTTGTGTCCTTTGTGGTAAAAAAATTACTGCACTCTAATCCACTGTCAATATTGTTGTGTATATAAAAGCATATAAATCAATTTTGTACTTCGGTTTCATCCGCAGTATCCGCAGTATCCGTATCGCCATTCTGTTTCCGAGCCGACACGACGCCGATATGACGATTATACACTATCGTTGCCTGCCGGATATGTCCATTAACAATGTCGATAATCTGCTCTACTGTGGCAAGTTGCTCTACGCTTATAGGCATCAGCCGGAGGCTTTCCAGCACATCTGCAAAACTATCGAAAGCGCGATTTGCTGCCGTGCGGTATTTCAGAGCGTTACCTTGCTGACGTTTATCGTTCACCGTCTGTGCGCGTGAGTTGTAGCGCGCTTCAAAGTTCTCGTTTTCTTGTTTCAGACGGACAATCAAATTGGTCAAGCCAAAAGTATTCAGCAGTTCGGGCAATTGCTGCAATTCGGTAGTCATGCTGCGAAGATTTGCTGTTTCCGCCTCATATTCCATCTGCTCCACTTTGCGATATTTTTCAACCACATAAAGCAGACGTCGCGCCTCTTCGCGCTCTTCGTCCGACAGGGCAAAATCGTAGGCATAATCCACTTTTGCAATCACTGCACGGGCGGTAAAATCGCGACAGGCGTCGAGGCGAACAATCTCTGCCGTTTCAAAAGCTTTGTTGCTCTGTTTAAAATAAGCATCTAAGGCAAGCAGTTCACTTTCAAAGCCACCGAACACAAATTGTAATTGCGGAACAGTTATTGCCAAAGGTTTCGCATCAGTGTAAACAGCAAACAGCGTCTGCACATTCTGTGCAACGGGTATGCGAAATAATGTTTGCTTGTAATTCAAAATTTTTTTCTTCATGATATTTACTTATTACATTATTAAACTTATATTTCAATTTATCGACTCTGTCAAACGCTTTTCCAGCGGCGGCTGGTAGCCTAATGTTGCACAACATTTCCTTCCCAGCGGCGGCTGGCAGCCTAATGTTGCACAACATTTCTTTCCCTGCGACTGCTGGCAGCCTAATGTTGCACAACATTTCTTTCCCAGCGGCAGCGGGTAGCCAATGTCGCACAACATTTCTTTCCCTGCGACTGCTGGCAAGCTAATGTTGCACAACATTTCTTTCCCAGCGGCGGCGGACAGCCAATGTCGCACAACATTTCTTTCCCTGCGACTGCTGGCAAGCTAATGTCGCACGACATTTTTTTGCCAATGGCGGTTTTTTCTTCGGCGTCCAAAGAAAATATTCCACTGAACTTAGCGAATTAGCGCCTGTCGAAAGCATCTTTTATGAAATTCCAAGAACCTGTCCGCATGGCGGAATACTTTATTAAACACCCTATTATCAATATCTCGCAGCTAAATACATTTTACCTTAGCCGACGTAAATGTACAAGTTATTTTGGAACCAGGATTGAAGCCATTTTTTAGGTTCAAAAAAAGTTTGAGGTGCTAAGCGAAATATTTGCTGTGGAACCCCTAACGGGGTTCGGTGTGTACGTTGTGGCGTGATTTTCTATTGATATTGATGCCCTACGGGCATCAGGATTCGACAAGATTGATTGTCCGAATTGCCCGTAGGGCATTAATATCAATAGAAA
>JAITGD010000156.1 GCA_031280885.1 Prevotellaceae bacterium
ATTGTTGATTTAATGAATTAAGAGAGATTCAGGATTGCAAGAACCAAGAGCCAAGACGCTACGCAGTCAATTAAGAATTAAAAATTAAGAATTAAGAGAGCTACGCAGTCAAGCAGAAAGCGTGTTCTATGCTGCTTTCTGCCTTCTGCTTTCTGCCTTCTGCTTACATTCAAAAAACTACTGCTTACATCCGTAGGAGAGTAGCTTACATTCAAAAAACTACTGCTTACATCCGTCGGAACGCCATTTACATCCGTCGGAACGCTATTTACATCCGTCGGAACGCTATTTACATCCGTCGGAACGCTATTTACATTCAAAAAAATGTTGCTTACACTCGTCGGAACGCCGATTACATCCGTCGGAACGCCATTTACATTCAAAAAAATGCTGCTTACATCCGTCGGAATACTATTTACATCCGTCGGAACGCCATTTACATTCAAAAAAATGCTGCTTACATCCGTCGGAACGCTATTTACATTCAGCACTCTTTATTTTATGAGTATCAAAAAGCATTAATCATTAATCGTTAATCATTAATCATTAATTATCCATACTGCGTAGCAATTCATAATTCATAATTCATAATTCATAATTCTTAATTCATAATTCTTAATTCTTAATTCTTAAAAAATCTATACCTTTGCACCCGATAACTTTATTTAATTAATAACAATTTTTATCATGTTCAGCAGTGAAATATATCTCGAAAGACGGAAAGAATTAAGGAAGTCGATGGCTTCGGGTGTGATACTTATTCTGGGTAACGACGAGGCTCCGATTAATTATGCCGGTAACACGTATCGCTTTAGGCAGGATAGTAATTTTAACTATTTTTTTGGATTGAATCTTCCTGCGCTTGCAGGAATTATCGACCTGGAAGAAGGAACGGATTGCTTGTATGGCGACGAACAGCAACTCGACGATATTATCTGGAGCGGAGAACTTCCCTCGCTTGCTTCGCTTGCTTCGAAGGCAGGAATCGGCTCGGTATATCCATCTCGAGAACTAAAAAATAGCTTGATGATGGCCATCCGCAAGGGTCGGAAGGTGCATTTTCTTCCTCCGTATCGCAGTCAAAATAAAATCAAGCTCTCGTATTTGCTTGGCCTCATGCCCGACGAATTGTCGAACTACGCTTCGCAGGCTTTAATCAAGGTTGTTGTGGCCTTACGTTCCACCAAGCAGGCTTGCGAGATAGAAGAGTTGGACGCGGCGGCGGTTACGGGCTATAAGATGCACTGCGCGGCTATGCAGCTTTGCAAACCGGGAGTGTATGAATACAATATTGCCGGTTTTATCGAAGGAATTGCTGCTGCTGCCGGCGGTTCAACTTCGTTTCCGATAATACTGTCGCAGCAATCGCAGATATTGCATAATCACGACCATTCGGAAGTTTTAAAAGAAGGCGCGCTGATGATAACCGACGCCGGCGCCGAAAATGCATCAGGATACGCATCCGATTTTACGCGCACTGTGCCGGTGGGTGGAAAGTTTTCGCAAAAACAAGCCGACATATATAACATAGTGCTTGCGGCAAACAATCAGGCTATAAAAATGGCGAAGCCCGGAGTTCGCTATTGCGAGGTGCATCGCGCCTCGGCACGAATTATTGCCGAAGGTTTGAAAAACGTCGGCCTGATGAAGGGAGACGTCGATGAAGCCGTAGCCAGCGGAGCTCACGCATTGTTTTTTCCGCATGGACTTGGACACATGATGGGGCTTGATGTTCACGATATGGAAGATTTGGGCGAAAATTACGTCGGATACGACGATGAAACTACAAGATCGAACCAGTTTGGAACGGCTTATTTGCGATTTGGTCGTCGCTTACAACCGTCTTTTGTATTGACGGTCGAGCCGGGGATATATTTCATCCCCGCCTTGATACATCATTGGGAAAGCGAAAAGATTAACTCTTCGTTCATCAATTTTGCAAAACTGCACGAGTATTTCGACTTCGGAGGCATCCGAATCGAAGACGATATTCTGATTACTCACAACAGTTGCCGTCTTTTAGGGAAACGACGCATTCCGGTAACGATAAGCGAAGTGGAAGCTGAAATGGCTAAAGCGGAATATTAAACCATGAAACTCGCCGTTTTTCTCCTTGTCGTCCTTACGGGATGTAACATGCTGACGGTTTCCTGCGTTGATGCTCATCAAAATAAATCCGACGGAAAGGATAAACGTTCCATTCAGACTCGATTTTCACTTGTCAGCCCGCGAAACGGGCAAACGATTAAGGATTCCGAAAGTGTAAGCCTCGAAATACATCCAGAGCGAGATTCTGTTTCGATAGATTCATGCCGGCTAAGTGTCGATGGACGACATTTCGTTTCCTTCGACGGATGCCGGACGGTGTTTCGTGCCGGCGTTCTTCGGATGGGATTGCGGAGAATGGCGCTAAGTATTTTCACTTCGGATGGTTTACGCGAAACGGTGTCGTTTAATCTAAAAATCGTCCCCGATCAAGCGCCAAAGCAGTGCAGCTACAGCGTGGTCGGAAAATATCCTCACGACACGAAAGCATACACTCAGGGGCTTTTTTGGAACGACGGACATCTCTACGAAGGCACGGGACAGTATGGAGCGTCCTCGCTCCGGCGTGTAGAATTATCCACAGGAAAAGTTGTAAAATCGATACAGCTCGAGGCCGAATACTTTGGCGAAGGAGTGTGCCTGCATCAAGGAAAAATTTATCAATTGACTTGGCAAAATCGAAAAGGATTTATTTACCGTGCCGACAGTCTGATTCTCGAAAATCGTTTTGAATATTCCACCGAAGGCTGGGGAATAACTTCTGATGGCGAGAGACTTTTTATGAGCGATGGCAGTGCAAACATTTACCTTGTCGAGCCAAGTACGATGAGTGTCGCAGATCTCGTTGAAGTTTGGACGCCGAGCGGGAAAGTAAATCATCTCAACGAGCTTGAGTATATCGATGGCGAACTGTGGGCAAATGTATATATGGAGGATTATATTATACGGATTGACCCTGCAACGGGTCGCGTAAACTCTATTATCGACCTCAAAAATCTGCTGCCAATGCAGGAGCGTAAACCCGATACGGATGTTTTAAACGGAATTGCATACGACAGCATTAATCGACGAATCTTTGTTACAGGCAAAAATTGGCCTTTTGTTTTTGAAATCAGCATAAAATAATGCATTATCCAATCGACAAGAAATTAGTTGTGGCCGTTGCTTCGAGCGCGCTGTTTGATCTCTCCGAATCGCACAGAATATACATCGAACAAGGAGTGGATAGGTATCGAGAGTATCAAGAGAAGAACATAGATAAGACTCTCTGCAAGGGAGTGGCTTTTCCTTTTATCAAGCGATTGCTGAATTTGAATGAGGTTTTTGTCGAAGAGCAACCGGTGGAAGTTGTGCTTTTGTCGCGCAATAGTCCTGAAACCGGTCTTCGGGTATTTCGTTCCATTCAGCATTATGGTTTAAACATCACTCGTGCGGGATTTTTCTCCGGATCTTCACCATACTCGTATTTGCCGGCTTTTAATGCTTCGCTTTTTCTTTCGGCGGATGAGGCTGACGTCTTAGCGGCCTGTTCCAGCGGCTACGCTGCCGGACGGGTTTTAGACTCGAAAATGGAAGACGGAGACGCAGGCGACGAATTGAGAATAGCTTTCGATTTCGACGGAGTAATAGCTTGCGACGAAGCCGAAAAAGTGTATCAGGAAGAAGGAATGGAAGCTTTTCATATCTCCGAAAGTACAAATGCCGACAAGCCGCTTCGACCGGGTTTGCTGGCCAGCCTCTTTGCCGGCATCGCCGCTTTGCAACAGATGGAATCGGAACGGATAACTCAGGACGCACGATATAAAAGAATACTCAAAACATATATAGTTACAGCGCGTAATGCGCCTGCTCACGAAAGGCTTATCAATACGCTCAAAAGTTGGGGAGTGGACGTCGATGTTGCTTTCTTTTTGGGAGGAATCGAAAAGTCGAGGGTGCTTGATTTTATGCATCCTCATATCTTTTTCGACGACCAGATGGGACATCTTTCTTCGCTACGCAATATTCCTGCCGTACATATTCCGATTGGAATAGTTAATACGAAATAGTACAAACTGATTAAGATGCAGAAAACAAATCAACCAAAACCATTCAAACTACGACAAACAAAGGAACTCAACGGATATATTCTTACCGACGATTATGCTTGGATGAATCAGCGCGACAGCGTCGAAGTGGAAGAACATCTTGCGGCAGAGAGCAAATGGTACGAATATTCAACAAAAGCAACGGAAGAACTTCGCCGAAAACTTGTAGATGAAATGGCAGAACGGATGAAAGAGGAAGATACCGGCGTGCCTTATCACTGGGATAAATTCTCGTATTTTGTCAAGACGGTAAAAGACGAACAATATCTCGAACATTATCGAAAACGGCTTCGTAGCGACGAAAATCCACAGCTTATACTCGACTGCAACGCCCTCGCCCGCGAGTTCGATTACTTCGACATGGGAGTCTTTACCATCAGTCCCGACCAGCAATTGCTGGCTTATGCAATCGACACAGTGGGCGACGAATCATACAATCTGTACATAAAAAATATCGACAGAAATGAACTGATAGAAGACCGTCTATACGATATATGCTCGGCCGAATGGTCGGCCGACAATGAAACACTATTTTACACCGTCCGCAACGAAGCCTTACGCGCACACAAGGTAATGATGCACAGATTGGGTACTTCGCAAAGCGAAGATCGCGAAGTGTATGTTGAAAACGACGAACGTTTTACGGTGGACATCGAGCGTTCAAAAAACGATGAATACATGATGATCTGCTGCGAATCGCAAACCACCAGCGAGTATCTTATTGCACCTTCATGCGGAGAAGAGTTCGAGTTTACCGTCTTTTCTCCGCGACAACAAGGCGTGGAATATCACGTTATCCCTCATGTAGGCCGATTCTATGTTCTGACCAATGCCGACGGCGCATATAACTTTAAACTGCTGCAAATATTGAATGGCGATACTGAAAGGCTATTTGTTAGCGAGATAATTCCGCATAATCCGGAAGTGAAACTCGAAAATGTTGAAGAACTATATGCCTATCTGATACTGACGATGCGCGAAAAAGGATTGTGCAGAGTGGATATATACCACGTCCATCGAAATATATACACCGCAGTTAAACCCGAAGAAGCGACATACAGTATCGAAACTATAGACGGGATGAACTTTATCGACAACACGTTCAACTACACTTGCACCTCTTTACTGATGCCGGAAACGACCTTCCAATACAACATGAGAAAACAGATCAGCACAGTAATAAAACCCGGAGAACTTGCAGTGCCTTACGATCCCGATAGATATGTTGCCGAAAGGCTTTACGCCAAAGCCGCCGACGGCACAGAGATTCCGGTGTCGATTGTCTATCGAAAAGATTTTGTACGCGATGGAAAAAGCCCGCTCATACTATACGGATACGGCGCTTACGGCATACCGATTGAAGCCGGATTCTCGGCTAATCGCATCAGCTTGTTGGAACGCGGTTTTGCCTTTGCCATCGCGCATGTACGCGGAGGCGGCGATCTGGGCGAAAAATGGTACGAAGCAGGTAAACTGAAAAACAAACTCAATACCTTCACCGACTTCATAGCCTGCGCCGAAATGCTCATCGACACTCGGTTTACCTCACCCAAACGTTTGGGAATAATCGGCGCCAGCGCCGGAGGTTTGCTCGTGGGAGCAGTACTGAACATGCGTCCCGATCTTTTTGGCGCCGCAGTAGCCGAAGTTCCTTTTGTCGATTTGATGAATACCATGATAGACCCCGCGCTCCCGCTAACCATCGGCGAATATGAAGAGTGGGGAAACCCCGTAGCCAATGCCGACGAATGTGAATCCATGCTCGCGTATTCGCCTTATGATAATATCCGACAAGCCGCCTACCCGCCGATACTTGCCATTGCAAGCATTCACGACCCCCGCGTAAACTATTGGGAAGCCGCAAAATGGATAGCAAAATTACGCGAATATAACACAGCAAATACACCAATTCTTCTGAAACTAAACACCGACGGAGGTCATGCAGGAGTGTCGGGACGCTACGACCAACTGTACGAAATCGCCGACGAATATGCTTTTTTTATTCAAGAATTAAAAATTAAGAATTAAGAATTAAGAGAGCTACGCAGGCTGGTTCGACAATCTTTTTGCACGCAGATGACGTGGATTTTACAGATGCACGCAGATCTCTTTTGAATGTAAGATGCTCTCTGACGGATGTAAGCAGCGTTTTTTTGAATGTAAATGGCGTTCCGACGGATGTAAGCAGCGTTTTTTTCAATGTAAATAGCTCTCCGACGGATGTAAATGGCGTTCCGACGGATGTAAGCAGCATTTTTTTCAATGTAAATAGCGTTCCGACGGATGTAAGCAGCATTTTTTTCAATGTAAATGGCGTTCCGACGGATGTAAATGGCGTTCCGACGGATGTAAGCAGCGTTTTTTTCAATGTAAATGGCGTTCCGACGGATGTAAGCGGCGTTTTTTTCAATGGAAATAGCGTTCCGACGGATGTAAATCCAAGTCCAACGGAATCAAGAAAAACACAATTCTATAAAGGAAAATCTTCCGGTTAAAAATTTTTTTGTATTTTGCCATAAAGTATTTACAATTTAAAAATTTTTTACACATTATTTATTTATGAAAACACAAAATAAAATTTCGGAAATTATCAATTTATGGATAGTTGATAAAAAACAGTATGTGAAAACATCAAGTTTTTCGGCTTACATGCTTTTGATTGAAAATCACCTTTTACCGGCTTTTGGAAATCGGTATGCTATCGAAGAACAGGATGTGCAAGCTTTTGTATTTCAAAAGTTGGACGATGGTTTAAGTCAAAAGTCTGTTAAAGATATACTTGTGGTTCTTAAAATGGTTATGAAATTTGGAGCTAAGAACAATTTTTGGGAATATGTTCCTTTTGAAATTAAATTTCCAACAGAAAGAATCAAATCTCACATTGAAGTACTTAGCCGGTCGAATCAGCGAAGAATGATGAATTATGTCAGGGAACATTTTACGTTTCGCGGGCTGGGAATTTATATTTGCCTAAGCACGGGGATACGAATCGGCGAAATCTGCGCTCTGACTTGGAACGATATCGATACAGATAGCGGAATTATTTATATACGTAAAACTATTCAACGTGTGTATGTTATCGAAAATAATGTGCGCCGAACAGAATTGATTATCGATACGCCTAAAACAAGAAATTCTATCCGCGATGTGCCGATGACAAAAGATTTGGTTAAAATCCTAAAACCTGTGGTGAAGATAGTTAAAGGTAGTTTTTTTGTGCTTACAAACGATTCTAAACCTACAGAGCCAAGAACTTATAGAAATTACTACAAGAAACTTATGAAGGATCTTCGGATGCCTGAACTTAAATTTCACGGATTACGACATAGTTTTGCTACACGATGTATCGAAAGTAATTGCGATTACAAAACGGTGAGCGTAATTCTCGGTCATTCAAACATTAGCACTACTCTTGATCTGTATGTACATCCAAATCACGAACAGAAGAGAAAGTGTATAGACAGGATGTCTAAAATACTGTAACCGAGAAGAATCAACAAAAGCTTAAACTCATCTCAATTCAGCACGCAGAAAAATCCGAAGTAAAAAACCTCTATTCGGAACTTACTGTAACTGTTATATATATCCAAATAAAATATAAAGAATCTGCGTGCTAAGAATTGACGTTTCGATTCGAGGTCAAAACAGGTTTATCGAGCAGAGAAAGGCTCGTCAAAGAGGCCGATTGAACAAAAATCGTAAAACGTATTTCTCTATATTTCAATCATTAGAAAGTTTTAAAAGGAGATTGTATCGCTCTCTTGTCAGAAAAGCTTATATTTGCGCTGAATTAACTAAAGGTCGAATATAAAATAAATATATATAATCGAGATGCAAGAGAAAATTCTAAAGCCCGACTACCTTTTTGAAGTAAGCTGGGAAGTATGTAACAAAATCGGAGGGATACACACTGTATTGTCCTCGAAAGTACACGCGCTGGCCAACGAACTGCGTAATGGCCACATCTTTATCGGACCTGATCTGATGAAAGAGAATGAACTGAATCCGGAGTTCAAAGCCGAACCTCAATTGATGAAATCGTGGTGCAAGGAGGCTGCTGCCGAAGGTTTGGGCGTGAGAATAGGACGATGGAATGTGAAGGGAAAACCACTCGCTATTCTTGTTGATTTTTCGCGATTTATAACTCAAAAAGACGAGATTTTTGCAAGATTTTGGGAGGATTATAAACTTGATTCAATATCAGGACAATGGGATTACATCGAGTCGGCTCTCTTTGGATATGCCGCAGGAAAAGTGATCGAAAGTTTCGTGCGTTTTCATGTTTCGTCGTCGGAAAACGTTGTGGCTCATTTTCACGAATGGATGTCCGGCGCCGGACTTTTGCATTTGCGGCGAAATAATCCTCGAATTGCTTGCGTATTCACCACACATGCAACGGTAATGGGTCGCTGTATTGCAGGAAATAATCTTCCGCTTTACGATAATCTTGAGAACTTTAACGCCGAAGTCATGTCGAATGATTTCAACGTCAGGTCGCGATATTCGATGGAAAAAGTAACGGCGCAAGCTGCGGATATATTTACTGCCGTAAGCGACATAACTGCAAGGGAATGTAAACAATTTCTCAACCGCGAACCCGATGTAATAACTCCAAACGGATTTGATGTTTACAAAGGTTCGGAAGAACATCTGGGAGAAGGCCGTGCAAAAATGTTTGCCGTTGCTAAAACTTTGCTCGGAACTTCTATATCCGACGATGCTGTTTTGATTGGTACAAGCGGACGTTATGAATTTAAAAATAAAGGGCTTGATGTGTTCATACGAGCGCTTGGACGATTGAATCAGGAAGGTAAATCGTCAAAAGAAATTATCGCTTTTATCTTTGTTCCTGCCGGACAACACGGACCATCAAGAGAACTGCTTCATAATCTGCAAAATCCAAATGAACAGATAGCCGTAAATAATCGATTCTGCACACATAATCTTGCAGATCCATACGCAGATCCCGTTCTCAAAGCAATTCATGATAACGGACTTAGAAATCTTCCGGAAAATAAAGTCAAAATAATATTCGTACCCTCGTATCTCAAAGGAAAAGATGAGATATTCGATATGGATTATTACGACCTTCTTGCCGATCTCGATATGACTGTTTTTCTTTCGTATTACGAGCCATGGGGTTACACTCCGATGGAAAGCGTGGCATACGAAGTGCCGACTGTAACAAGCTCTCTTGCTGGCTTTGGACTTTGGGTTAGTAAAACCTTCGAGCATCATCCGGGAGTCGAAATAGTGGAACGAAACGATAGCAACGATAATAAGGCGGTTAAATCGCTTGTGCAAATAATATCAAATCATTGTGATGCAAACGATAAGCAAATAGCCGAACGGATAGAAAATACAAAAACAATTGCCGAAGCTGCAACTTGGGATAAATTTATATCGAACTATAAAGAAGCATATTCTCAAGCAATTGCGAAAGCCAGCCAGAGACATATCGACAGAAAGGCTACAAAACCGAAAACATTAAGTTCGTATCAGGCTGATATTCCGACGGAAATATCGCCAAGCTGGCATCAAATAATCGTACAGCGCACAATCCCCGAAAGGCTGAAACCTCTCGATGAACTATCGCGAAATATCTGGTGGTCATGGAACTACGATGCTATAAAACTTTTCAAATCTATCAGCCCGGAACATTGGAAAAAAGCAGAATACAATCCGATATTGATGCTCGATATGATTTCATTCCAGAGATTCCGCGAACTTGAACAGGACGAGAACTTTGTGGCTGAGATGAACCGCGTATATCAAACATTCTGCGAGTATATGCGCGAAAAGCGAAGTATCAAATCCAGAACTCAAATCGCGTATTTTAGTATGGAATACGGCCTACATTCGTCGTTGAAAATATATTCCGGCGGACTTGGAATACTTGCAGGCGATTACCTCAAAGAAGCTTCGGATAAGGGAGTTAATATAGTGGGAGTAGGGCTTTTATATCGATACGGATACTTCAAACAGCGACTTTCTGCCGCCGGAGATCAAGTTGCAGAATATGAGGCGCAAACCTTCGATAAAATTCCCGTAAATCCTGTCCGCGATAAGGACGGTAACTGGGTTAGCATAGAAATAGCGCTTCCCGGACGGATACTAAATGCCAAAATATGGAGAGTGGACGTAGGTCGAACCGAACTATATCTTCTTGATACAGATGTTGAAGACAATATTCCCGAAGATCGCGCAGTAACATATCATCTCTACGGAGGCGATTGGGAAAATCGTCTGAAACAGGAAATCCTTCTCGGAGTGGGCGGAATACGCGCATTGACAAAACTTGGCGTCGAAGCCGACGTATATCATTGTAACGAAGGACATGCAGCCATGATTGGCCTTGAGCGTATGCACCGACTAATCTGGAAACACAATCTTTCGTTTGATGAAGCTCGCGAAGTTGTTAGAGCGTCCTCGCTTTTCACTACGCATACGCCGGTACCTGCCGGACACGACGCTTTTGAAGAAGGCCTTTTGCGTAAATATATTTCGCATTATCCCGCACGTTTTCAAGTTCCCTGGGAAAGAATTGTGGGGCTTGGTCGAATGAATCCGAAGAACGCCGGCGAAAAATTTTCGATGAGCTGCCTTGCAACAAATCTTTCGCAGGAAGTGAATGGAGTAAGCTGGTTGCACGGAAAGGTAACTCGAGAAATGTTCTGCGGAATGTTTCCGGGATATCTTCCCGAAGAACTTCATATTGGACACGTTACCAACGGCGTACACTACCCTACTTGGACTGCTCCGGTGTGGAAGCAAATTTATTCCGACACTTTTGGGCCGGAATTTTCTAAACATCACTACGATAAGTCATGTTTCAAAAACATACAAAATGTCGATGACCAAAAAATCTGGGATACCCGTAACCTCCTGCGGTCGAAACTCGTAGAGCATATCAAGACTTGGGTCGGCAGTCAAAAGGATATTAACTATTACTCGCCGCGCGAAATAGTCGAAATACGCGAAACGCTTGATCCAACGAAACTCACAATAGGTTTTGCACGACGTTTCGCTACTTACAAACGCGCACATTTGCTTTTTACAAATCTCGAGCAATTAAACGGAATAGTCAATCATCCGGCTCATCCTGTGCAATTTATCTTCGCCGGAAAAGCGCATCCGGCAGATAAAGCCGGACAAGACCTTATCAAACGAATTGTCGAAGTGTCGAAATATCCACAATTCCTCGGGAAAATACTTTTTCTTGAGAATTATGATATGGAACTCGCAGCCAAGATGGTACGAGGCGTCGATATTTGGCTGAATACTCCGACTCGTCCTCAGGAGGCTTCGGGAACAAGTGGCGAAAAAGCTGTAATGAACGGAGTTATGCACTTCAGTGTGCTCGATGGATGGTGGGTCGAAGGATATAAACCCGGAACAGGCTGGGCGCTGCCGATTGACCCGATATACAAAAATAATGATTTTCAGAACGAACTCGACGCTGAAACCATATATAGTATCATCGAAAACGAAATCGCGCCGCTGTATTATTCGCGCAACGAAAACGGAATTCCCGAAAAATGGACTGCTTATGTCAAAAATTCAATCGAAAAAGTAGCTTCAAACTTCACTACCAATCGAATGATGAACGATTACGAAGAACAGTTTTAC
>JAITGD010000002.1 GCA_031280885.1 Prevotellaceae bacterium
TTGAAACAAATTGTTGAAGCACACGACGGAACCGTTGAAGTGCAATCTGAAAATAATTACCCCTACAATGGTATTCCGCACGGTATATTCAGTTGCATTGTTACTCTGCCGATTAGTTAGTCCAACAGTCCAAAAGTCCAAAAGTCCAAAAGTCCCAAAAAATAACTACTTTTACGACGCAAATGTCCAAAAAACGACATTTAAAAATATGTTTATTATGGTTAATCGTATTTTATTTGCTTTTGTAAAGTTATTTACACTCTGTTTGTTACTCTTAGTTGTTTCGTCGTGCGTATCTATTGAGCGCTTGTCCACGAACATACAAACACTTGCATCCCCCGACAAGATAACTGGCTTGCCTGCAAAGGCTAACATCGCTATTGTGGCCTCGATATACGTCGATACGCGCCACGATTCGATGAAAGAACGGGGATTTCCCAACGACAGTCTCATGCTTGTTAAAGCCGCTTTTGCGCTTAAAAACAAGCTGGAAGAATCACCTAAATATGCCGGTTACGATTTCCCGATATACAGCCTTCCGCGAATGGAAATCGAACAAAACAGAGAGCAACTCTCGCCGGAAGATATAGCTATGGTAAGCGCCTCTGCCAATGCGCAGTATCTCATTTCGATAGAATATCTTAAAGCGGATTTGTGGCATATAAGAGGACGTGGAATCGACGAAGAATATGGCATTTACTCTTTTGTGCGCACTATAGTTCCTTCTGAGGCTGTTTTCAGAATATACGACGTGGCTGCAGGAACAGTGCTTGACGAAAAAATTGTAGGCGATACCCTTGTTTATGAGACTGTCAGGTCGCCATACGAAAGCATAGGTTCTGCCCTAAGCCGTATGCCCGATCCGGTGAACGCCGTGCCGGTGGCCTGCGAAAGGCTTGCTTTTCAGTATGCCGACAGAATAGCTCCGAAATGGCTCGAAGAAGTGCGCTACTACTATTCGACAAGCAACAGCAATGCCGATATGAATTTCGCGGCAAGTTGCGTAAGACGAGGACAATGGTCGGAAGCAGTGAAAACTTGGATGAAATATGTGGATGACTCTGATGTCCAACTTGCTACCATAGCTCGATTCAATCTGGCTTTGGGCTGCGAAATGATGGGCGAATATGAACTTGCTATCGAATGGCTTCAGAGTGTAAAGCTCAAAAATCCAAAGTATTATTCCCCTATCTACGAAAATATGCTGAAAGCGCGCATCGACGAAAAAACTACCATCGACAAGGCGATGAAGTGAAAAACCACAGCGGGCTGCCTGTGATAGACAGCCCGCCTCCTTTTAATCTTTAAAACCTATGAAGGACTGGTGATTACATTCCAGCCTTGACGCTTATTTCGACCAGTGAATTGCGTGGATCGTTAGTTCCAAAATATATTTTCGACCCGTTCAATCCCGAAGTATCCGCACCTTTGAAGGTGAGTTTAACTTCGGCAGATTTGCCTGGTTTAATTTTCAGTGATTTACTCGACGAAGGAGTAATAGAGGAGTTTGTTGTAGTGAATGATTTGACAATCAAATCGGTGCCTCCATCGTTTTTAAACGTTATGCGAGCATCTTTGCCGGTTCCGAAGTCGATTTCGCTCTCAACCACAGTTCTCGGCCCCTTGTCTATATCGAAACCCGACATGCTGGGAAAAACTTCCGCAACTATCGACGAGACATTAATAATGCGTTTTACATTGCCTGCTTTGAGAGTAATTGCGTCTTTAGCATAACCGTAATTCTTTCGCTTTGTGCCATCAACGTATATCTTAATGGCTCCTTTCTGTTGCGAATCCAAAGTAACCGGTTCGGATACAACTTGCAGATAAGCCGGCACGTTTTCGAAGCTTATACTAATCGTCTCTTTTAGAGGATTTGCCACATCTATTCTTTGCGTTGTAGAGCTTTTGGAAGCGTCTATCAAAGGAAAGCTCAAATCTCTGAAATTCTTAACTCTCAGCGATCCCACCGAATCGGGATATTCTTTGCGAATGTCCACCGGCTGCGCAGTTACAACTCCTTTGATGTGCAAGGTTATCTCTTTTGGTTGCCCGTCGGTAAACACCGTCAAGGTTTTATCAAAAGGATACGTACGACCTTTTGCTCCATACGAGGCCGAAACCATGCCCGATTCGCCAGGGCGTACCGGTTCCTTGGTCCATCCCGGAGTGGTACATCCACAGGAAGCAGTTACTCTGATTATTTTCAGAGGTTTATCGCCCGTATTCGTAAACTTGAATTCGTAAACCAAGCTACCCACGCTCTCGGGGACAGTACCAAAATCGTGGACAGTTTTCTCAAAAGTAGCAATCTGAGCGCTGCCCACTGTCGCAAACGATGCTATCACAAATGCAATTGATGTCTTTAAAAATTTTGTCATGAATAATTACTTTTACATTGTTGAACCTTTAAATCGACCCGCAAAAGTAGTTATTTTTTTTAAACAACGAAATATTAAGAAAGAATCGCGGACGCTGCACGGCGGAAGTTTGTCATGTTTTTTAAGATTTCTTTTCGTCAGCCTTAATGATTTCGAGTATTTTCTCACGACTCAAGCCGGAAAAAGCCATAATTTGTTCGACGGTAAAACCGTTGCGATTGCCGGTAAGTACAATTTGTTCTATGCCTTTTTCTATACCTTTCTCTATGCCTTTCTCTATGCCTTCAATCAGCCCTTTTTCGTGTCCTTCAATCAGCCCTTTTTCGTGTCCTTCTGCCAGTCCTTTTTCGTGTCCTTCCACCAGCCCTTCTTCCCGTCCTTCGATCAGTCCTGTTTGTATTACGCTACGCTGGTAACGCAGATTGTCCATGTGTCGGCGGTATGCCAGACGTTCGCTC
>JAITGD010000005.1 GCA_031280885.1 Prevotellaceae bacterium
GGTAATAACTGATTTATCTGCATATTCTTATGACGCATTGTTGGAGAGTTATTTTATGACCGACAAATACTCCGAAATCATAAAAAATAAAATAGCGGAATATGAAAGTTTATCTTCAAAGGGAAATAAAACGATGGGAGATATTCAGAATATCAATCAAGAATTTGGAAAATATATTGATTAGCCTGCCATTCGTTTATAAGATCTTGACAAAAAGCCGAAAGCCTAAAACCTCAAATGTTTAACCGAGCTACCGTTACGTTTGATTAGTTTCAGGGCGTCTATTCCGGCTTTCAGATGAACGTCCACAAATTTGCGAGTTACCTCCTTATCGCTTTCCGCCGTTTTCACTCCTGATGAAATCATCGGCATATCCGAAGTTAGCAGTAAAGCGCCTGTGCTGATGTTGTTAGCAAATCCGACGGTAAAAATCGTTGCAGTTTCCATATCGATGGCCATGCAGCGTATTTGCAGCAGATAATGTTTGAAATCGTCGTCGTGTTCCCACACTCTACGGTTTGTGGTATAGACTGTTCCGGTCCAATAATCGAAACCCATATCGCGTATGGTCGTCGAAACGGCGCGTTGCAAACTGAAAGCAGGCAAAGCGGGAACTTCCGGCGGGAGGTAATCGTTTGATGTTCCGTCGCCTCGAATGGCGGCGATAGGCAATATCAGGTCGCCGATATTGTTTTTTTCTTTGAGAGTGCCGCATTTGCCCAGAAACAAAACTGCACGTGGTTCCACCGCCGAGAGCAAATCCATGATTATAGCGGCGTTAGGGCTTCCCATGCCGAAATTAATCATAGTGATACCCTCGGCTGTGGCGCAGGGCATATTAGCCTCCGGTTCGACGATGGGAGCCTCGTTCCATTCGCTGAACAGATGCAAATAATGTCTGAAATTGGTCAGTAGAATGTATTTACCGAAATTTTCCAGAGGATTTCCCGTGTATCGCGGCAACCAGTTGGCCACTATTTCCTGCTTTGTTTTCATCGCACAAGAATATTCCTGTTTTACAAGACTATACCGATTCCGTTTTTGCTGCTCGGAACAGGCTCAAGTCTTTGGGATCGAAATCGATGATATACGAATAGCGCATTTTGTTTTCGGCGGCGGCGTATTTTACATACACTTCCGTCGAGCGTGCGTAGTCGTCGTTGCGTTGAGCATCATGTAAAAGCAAGTAGCTTATGATGATATGTCCGGCCATTTCGACCATTCGTCTCGCCTGAAAATCGACATATTCCGGTTCGCCGACTCCTGTTACCGTAGCCACCGCTTTTTCGTACTCTTCGGTCATGGATATCAGCTTACTGCGCAGATATTCGTGTTCGGATTTCACGGGGATTTGTTCGTATTGACGTATTTTCGCCAAAGCCGCGCCTGTGGTAACACCGCGAATGGCTGCAACTACTTGTAGTTGAGATGTTCCTTCGTATATGGTAGTGATGCGCGCATCGCGGTAGATGCGTTCAATGGGATAATCTTTCATAAATCCCGAACCGCCGTGAATCTGTAAACCGTCGTATGCCAGCTGATTGCTATATTCGCTTGAGAACAATTTCAACAGCGGGGTGAAGAAATCGGCCGATTTTTGATATTCCTTTTGTTCGGCGCGTTCTTCGGCGGTCAATTTGCGATCTTCGGACAGAAATCCGTATGCCTTGTAAACGTCCACAAAACGAGACGTTTCATATAAAAGCGAACGTGCGGCTTGCAGTTTGGCTTTCATCAGCGTCAATATTTCGTAAACCGCAGGGAAATTGATAATTGCCTTACCGAACTGTATGCGTTCGCCGGCGTATTTCAGCGCTTCGCGATAAGCCGCCTCGCAGAGTCCAACCGACTGAGCGCCAACGCCCAAACGTGCTCCGTTCATGAGCGACATCACATACTTTATCAATCCGAGTTTACGGTCGCCGACAATTTTTGCCGGAGCGTTCGTAAACACCAATTCGCATGTAGGAGAGCCTTTTATGCCGAGTTTATTTTCTATTCGACGCACTTTTACGCAATCGTGCGAGCGGTCGTAAACGAAGTACGACAAGCCGCGCGCGTCGGTAGTACCTTCTTCCGAGCGAGCCAATACCAGCTTGATGTCCGCATCTCCGTTGGTAATGAATCGTTTCACACCGTTCAGCAGCCAGATTCCGCGTTCTTCGTTCCATGTAGCTTTCAGCATCACGGCTTGCAAATCGCTACCGGCGTCGGGTTCAGTGAGATCCATCGAACAAGTGTCGCCTTTGTTTATTCTCGGCAAATACTCGTCTTTGATTTCTTTGGATGCAAATTCATGTATGGTTTCGGCGCAATCCTGTAGTCCCCAGATATTTGCAAAGCCGGCGTCGGCTCGCGACACAAGTTCGGCAGCCATGACGTAAGGCACCATCGCAAAGTTGAGACCTCCGTATTCGCGTGGCAGCGAGATGCCGTACAGACCGGCTTTGATCAGAGCCTCATGGTTTTCCTGAGTTCCACGCGCATATTTTACGTGTCCGTCGATGACCTGCGGGCCTTCGTGATCAACGCTTTCGGCATTCGGAGCGATGATTTCGCCGCAGATTTCGCCTATGATTTCCAGCGTGCGATTGTAGCTATCGACAGTGTCGTCGAAGTCTATAGGCGCGTAGTCGAATTTATCCTTGTCTGCGAAGCCTTTCTCCTTCAGTTCCACTATCTTTTTCATCAGCGGATGTTCGAGATGAAATTTCAAATCCTTGTTATCGGAATAAAAGTTTGCCATATTGACATTTTAGAATTAGTCGTTATTTCTCGACAAAAGTACAAATAAAATTCGTCGCTTGCGAGCTAAAATTATTTAAGCACCAATTGAGTTGAGCCAACGATGCTGCCGTCGAGATATATTTCGATGTTGTATGTGCCGGAGATAAAATCGGTATCTTTGTAAAACACACACACTTCCAGGTCTTGACCGTTGTATTCCACATCGCGCATGGCCGAATAGATCATTTGAGCGCCTCCGTCGGCCGGATCGAAGAGATTATTTCCCGATTGCGTCAGCAAACTTCCGTCGGGCGCTTTCACTCTGAGATATACCGATTTAAGCCCCATTTTGGCGATATTATTTTCTACCAGCGTCAAGCAAGCGCGAATTTGTGCAGTCTGACGGGCGCGGGATACTGTTTTATCTCTGTTATTTAGAGCGATAGCGCTAAGGTCTCGAACTTTTATTTCGGAACCTTTTTCGACCATACTTTTCAACATACCTGCTTCCTGCGACAATTCTTCCACTTTTTGTTTCGATTGCGAGGCCTCGCTTTTCACCTTTTCATTTTCGGCTCTCAGCTCTTTATTTTCTGCGCTAAGTTCGTCAATTTGTTTTACATATCCATTCAGCAAAGTTTTCAAATTGGATATTTCCTGTTCATACTCGCGCAATTTTGCTCGATTTGATGCGTCGGTTTTTTTGATTTTAGTCAAAAGCATATCAATCTTTTTCCTTTCCTGATCTAAACGAGAGTTCAGGCTGTCATTATTCGATCTCAGGTCGGCATAATCTACTTTCAGACGTTCGAGATCTTCTGTAACTCTGTCTTTTTCAGTGATGACCTCTTCTTTTTCGGCTTTTACTCGGTTACTTGTGTTCCAAACCGAATACAGCGCTACCAGCGAAGCAATCAGCGCCAAACACAGCACAGCCGTGATGATTTTCAGGGCTTTAACTCCACCTTTTCCCGATGGACGTTGTGGAGGCGGCAACGGCGCCGACATGTTTGGTCTCGGCTGTATTGGCGGCGCGGGCGGCGCCGGAAACTTAGGTTTAATATTATCTTCCATAATCAATTTATTATTAACATTTCATGATTCAAATCTATTTCATAAAAATCTCGCTAAATTACAAAAACAATTTTGCAAGTGCGCAATCAGTTTATCCGGTCAGTTTTCTGAAGACCTCTTCCAAACCGTATTCCTTTTGTTGCATGGATATTATGACTCTGTTATGTTCTACTGCCCAGCGAAACAATTGCGGGCGGACGTCGGAATCGCCCTGTCCTTTGAACAGAAATTTGCCTGTTTCGGCAAGTTCCGTCGAGCCTAAAAAGTCGATGTTGGCAAAATCGCTCAGCGCCGGATTTTCAAGAAATTCTACTTCTGTTATTTTTCCTGACATTTTGAATTTCAACGAGCTTGTTTCGTCGTCGGCTACTATTTCGCCGTTGTTGATTATTATCACGCGGTTACATACCGCTTCGACTTCCTGCATGATGTGCGACGACAACATCACTGTTTTTTCTCGTCCGACCTCCTTTATCAAGTTCCTGATTTCTACTATCTGATTAGGATCCAAACCGGTAGTAGGTTCGTCGAGAATCAATATGTCGGGGTCGTGCAGCAAATTTTGTGCCAATCCCACGCGCTGCCTATATCCTTTCGACAAAGCGCCTATTTTCTTGCTTTGTTCCGGCGCCAGTCCGGTTTGTTCTATCGTCCTGTGCACCTTATTCTTTCTGTCGGATATTTTATATATGGAGGCAACCATCAACAAATATTCTCGCACATACATATCGAGATAAAGCGGGTTATTTTCAGGAAGATAACCTGTTATTCTTTTGATTTGTTCCGGTTTATCCACCACGTTCATTCCGTTGATTAGGGCTTTTCCCGCCGAAGGTTGCGTCAGACCCGACAGGATTTTCATCGTAGTCGATTTTCCTGCGCCATTTGGCCCCAGAAAACCGCAAATTCCCGGCCCAATAATATCGAATGATATGGCTTTCAGCACCTTCCTACTACCGTAAGATTTTATCAAATTTTCAACGTTTATGGATGTTCCCATACACAAAATTAAATGCAAAGGTAAGCAAAGTTTTAGTACTTTTGCAGTCAGGCTCGAAACGGTATTATTAATATCGAGAGTTTAAAAGATTGTATATATGAAATTTACACAATTAACATCAATTTCTCCGGTGGACGGTCGCTATCGAATTGCAGTAGAAGAACTTGCCTTGTATTTTTCTGAATACGCACTGATAAGATACAGGCTGTTGGTCGAAGTCGAATATTTTATTGCCTTGTGCGAGTTGCCTTTATCTCGTTTGCAGGAGGTCGATAAAAATATCTTCGAGGATCTACGAGGCATATACCGCAATTTTTCGCAAGAGGAAGCTCAACATGTCAAAGACATCGAAAAAGAAACAAATCACGACGTTAAGGCTGTGGAGTATTACCTGAAATTGCGGCTCAATTGCATGGGATTGCAAAAATATTCTGAGTTTGTGCATTTTGGACTTACTTCGCAGGACGTCAATAACACAGCCCTTCCGTACAGCCTGCGGGATGCAATACGCGAGGTGTACTATCCATATCTGCGTGAGATAATTGACCTGCTTGCAGCCATGGCCGGCGAATGGGCTGGTATTCCGATGCTTGCGCGTACTCATGGTCAGCCGGCTTCGCCAACTCGCGTAGGAAAGGAAATCAAGGTGTTTGTCGAAAGGCTCACCATACAGACGGAACAACTTAAAACCATACCTTTCTCGGCTAAATTCGGCGGAGCTACAGGCAATTTAAACGCTCATTATGTGGCTTATCCAGCTGTGGATTGGATAGAATTTTCAAACAATTTCGTCAATAATACGCTCGGATTAAGCCGCTCGCAAACAACTACACAAATCGAACATTATGACAATATGTCCGCTTTGTTCGATAATATGAAGAGAATTAATACTATACTGATTGACTTGGCTCGCGACGTCTGGACTTATATCTTGATGGAATACTTCAAACAAAAAATCAAAGAAGGCGAGGTCGGTTCCTCTGCTATGCCTCACAAAGTCAATCCGATAGACTTTGAAAATGCTGAAGGAAATCTGGGAATAGCCAATGCTATGTTTGAGTATTTGTCGTCGAAACTGCCGGTGTCGAGATTGCAACGCGACTTGACCGACTCGACAGTATCGCGCAACATCGGCGTACCGATAGCTCATTCGCTGCTGGCTTTCAAATCGCTGATGAAAGGTATGAACAAACTGATTATAAATAAGTCAGTTATCCAACGCGACTTAGACGATAATTGGCCGGTAATTGCCGAAGCAATTCAAACGATTCTGCGACGGGAAGCTTACCCAAATCCATACGAGGAACTGAAGAAATTGACGCGAACAAACTCACGCATAGACCATCAAGACATCGTGCGCTTCATCGATTCTTTGGAAATCGACGAAGCAGTCAAATCAGAACTAAAAGCCATTACGCCACATAATTATACTGGAGTATAATTATTTAGACTTTTGGACTGTTAGACTGTTAGACTTTTGGACTTTTGGACTTTTAGACTTTTGGACTTTTAGACTTTTGGACTGCGAACCACAAATTATTTCTGTGTTTGGCAGAAAATCCAAAAATCCTACTCTAACAGTCTAACAGTCTAACAGTCTAACAGTCTAACAGTCTAACAGTCTAACAGTCTAACAGTCTAACAGTCTAACAGTCTAACAGTCTAACAGTCTAACAGTCCAACAAGTCTATTTCACTTCGATAACGATATGGCTTTTTACTATGGTTGTGTCCTTGTCGGTTATGTGGACGTTGCCATATCCTTTGTGTTCAATTCTTTCGGGCGCGATACTTTTTTTCGTTACCAGATAAGTTTTTATTGCCGCACCGCGATTTACCGACAATTGAATGTCGCGATAATTATTATCTGTTTCGTTGACAAAACAGTGGAAAATTACTTTCCAATCGTAGCAAACTCTCAGTATGTCTGATAGTTCGTTCAAGGCGTTTGTTCCTTCCGGAGTCAGAATTATTCTGCCGCGCTCGAAACTTATATGCTTTATCAGATTGGATATGTGGTAACTATCTATATCTGCGATAGTCATCGGTCTGCCAAGGAATAATCTCGATGGAGCATCACCCTCCTTCTGATTAGTGTTTGTAGCTGAAGAAGCAATTGAATTGTCTATTTCAGAAGCTTTCTTTCTGATAGTCTTATCCTTTCTGGATTTTGCTTTGCCCTCGTTTTGATACAAGCCGCCTCCCGATACTTCTATTGGAACCTGTTGATTTTTCTTTTGTTCCTGTTCGTATATAAATAATTCATAATGATTTAGCAGGGATTCGTTTGGAGTATCGTATATTGTTTCATCTACAATTTCTTCGACGAGAGTATCTCCTACGTATGTTTCAGATTCATCGTTAGAATGTGGAGCTAAGGGGCAACCGTTGTTCGAGGCTGGTCCTTTTTCGTAAGGGCAAACGTCCTTGTTATCAGGTATTCCATCGCCGTCGCTATCGGGGCAGCCTTTATATTTAGCCAATCCGGAAACATTCGGGCAATCGTCCTCATAATCAGGTATTCCGTCGCCATCGCTATCCGGACAGCCTTTGGCCGAGGCATTACCGGGAATATCGGGGCACAAGTCCTCCGAATCGGGAATACCGTCGCCATCACTGTCTTTGACAGGGTTAGCTGTTTCGCCGGATTTCCCACTACTTTTCTTTTGATCACCTACAACGTTAAATTTACGGTTGTATGAATCCGATTGTGCTATTGCCTCATTAGAGGCGAACACAATCAATGTGAGTAATATAAATATAATTAATTTCATATCATAACCTAAATACGACCCCTCATATTGACGCCGCAAAGGTAATGCCAATGTTGCTAAGCCGTATCTTAAAAAAGGTGAAATTATATTAAATTATCAAAACAAAACTCACATATAATCACGAATCGGGTATAACACAAAGACTTGTAAAAAGCAGAAAGCAGAAAGCAGTCATTCCAGCCTGCGCAGCTGTCTTGGCTCTTGGTTCCTGCAATTCTGGCACTTCAAGTCATTTCCAATGTCGTGGCGATAATATTTTCCATCAAAAGAAATCTGTTCCAAAGCCTGATATGCCTTTGTTTGCGCCTCGTCGATGCTGTTAGCGAGGGCAGTAAGGGCAAAAACTCTTCCGCCGGCCGTTACAAGTTTTCCCTCGGCGTCGATTTTTGTGCCGGCATGGAATAATTGACTTGAATTGTCGAGTATTAAATTGGTTTTCACAATTTTTCCGCTTTCGTACTCGCCGGGATATCCTCCCGACACAGCCACCACTGTTACAGCCGTAAGCGGCGATATTTCGCAGCTACATTCGTGGAGTTTGCCGAGCGCCACGCCTTTGAATAAATCGATTAAATCGGCATTTAAGCGAGTCATCACTGCTTCGGTTTCCGGATCGCCCATTCGCACATTGTATTCTATCACATAAGGTTCGCCTGAACAGTTCATTAATCCAAAGAAAATGAACCCTTTATATGGAATTTCCTCGCTGTTCAATCCTGCAAGCGTGGGTTCGATGATGCGAGTGCATACTTTCTGCATGAACTCTTTGTCGGCAAAAGGGACGGGAGATACGGCGCCCATTCCGCCGGTATTTGGCCCCTCGTCTCCATCGTCAATACGCTTATAATCTTTGGCTTCCGGCAAGAGTTTGTATGTCGTTCCGTCGGTTAGTACAAAGACGGAGACTTCGATTCCTTCGAGATATTCCTCGATGACCACCTTGCTACTTGCCTTGCCGAATTTGCCTTGCAGCATTTCGTTCAACGTGGTTTTCGCTTCGTCGAGATTTTCGGATATGATTACACCTTTTCCAGCCGCAAGCCCGTCAGCTTTAAGTACATACGGAGCTTTAAGTTTCGACAAAAAAGCAAATCCTTGTTCGACTTCGTTTTTGCCGAAAGTTGCGTAACGCGCCGTCGGAACTCCGTATTTCATCATGAATGATTTGGCAAAATCCTTGCTGCTTTCGAGCCTCGCTCCACCTTGCGAGGGGCCAATAAGAGGTATTTGTTGCAGTTCGTCAATCGAAGCAAAGTAATCGACAATTCCGTTAGCCAGAGGATCTTCGGGGCCTACCACTACGATGTCCACCTTGCGTTGCAGGGCGAATTGACCTAAAGCCTCGAAATCGCTGGTTTTTATATCGATATTTGTGCCGCATTGCGCCGTTCCGGGATTCCCCGGAGCGATGTAAAGTTGTGAAAGTTGCGGACTTTGAGATATTTTCCAAGCCAAAGCATGTTCGCGTCCACCGCCGCCTATCAGTAAGATATTCATTTTATTGCTTTTTTCAGTTTTTCTATCAGGCTTTCGGAAGCCGGCGTAAGAGGCAGACGCAGTTCATTTTCTATCATTCCGGTCAGGGCTACGGCGGCTTTTATTCCCGTCGGATTTCCTTCGACGAAAAGCAAATCGAATGTTTCGAGCAGACTCAGATGAAGTGCGGCGGCAGTTTTGAAATCGCCTTTTGCTGCCGTGTGTACCAAGTTGCAAAGCTGTACAGGAAAGGCATTTGCGGCTACCGAGATAATGCCGTCGGCGCCAATTGCCATCTGAGGCAGCACAAGTCCGTCGTCGCCCGAAAGCACCGAAAATTCTTCGGGACGACCGCGCAGAATGTATCCCATTTGATTCAGATTTCCAGACGCTTCCTTCACTGCCACAATGTTTCGATGTTCGGCTAAGCGCAGGCAAGTATCCGCCGTCATATTTACTCCTGTACGTCCGGGTACATTGTACAGTATCAGAGGTTTAGGCGAGGCGTCGGCCACTGCGCTGAAATGCTCGACGAGTCCCTGTTGCTGAGGCTTGTTGTAATACGGTGTAATTGAAAGCACTGCATCGACTCCTTCGGGTAAAGAGGCCACCGCTTTGACTGCCTCTCTGGTGTTGTTGCCACCCACGCCAAGCACCACCGGCAATTTACCTGCATTACGCTCTATGACACAGGTAGTTATATGTTTTTTTTCTTCGCTGTCCAAAACAGGATTTTCGGCAGTTGTACCCATAATCACCAGAAAATCAACCCCACCTTTAGTAACAAAGTCAAGCAGATATTCCAAAGCGTTGAAATCAATCGATTTATCTTTTTTAAAAGGCGTTATCAACGCTACGCCTACGCCCGATATTTTCGTGTTCATCCGATGTGATTTATGTTGATGTTTAATAATATTTTATTAGTTAAAATCCTTATTTTTATTTGTTTTGTTCGAATTTCGACAGATATGCCGACAGAGTTTGTATAAATTCATCGTCGCTCATGCTACGTCCGGAGGCTATCATAAAGTCATACGGATTGTTAGCGTATGCACAGCGTCCTATTTTGAAACTTGCTTTCGAAGCCACCACGATGTAGTGCATCGGAAAACATTCTTCGGAGGTTAAATCTATTAAGATGTCCAATTCGGAACGTATGAAATTTTGCACTTCGGATGCGGTAGGTTTACCGAACCAATTACATTCTTTGTTGGAAAACAGTATTTTACCTGGGTCTGATATAACATTGTCGGGTAATTTATCCGACAAATAATATGTTATCGAGGTAAGTTCGATTTTATTGTCTCTGGCCATTTTTTTCAGCCTTTTGAGGGCATTGTTATCTGCGTCGAACTTGCAAGGCGCCATCACTCCTATGGTTCGCGCGCTGTCGAGATTATGAGCGCTCATTTTTCTTCCCGATGATTTCTTTGTAGCGGATTTCAGCGCGCTACATCTTAGCATTTGCTTAATGTATCGAAACATCTATTTAATTTTATGCCGATTTTCTTTCGACGTCGGTTTATAGCCGCTTTAATCGACCGGCACAAAAGTAATCATTTATTCGGATTGGCTGTTTAAGATTCGTGTATTCGTGGCTATTATTCTTTTTGTTGCCACGAACTAATTATTCTTGCCTTCTGCCTTCTGCCTTCTGCTTTCTGCTTTCTTGCCTTATTCTCACCATATTGCCACTCGTTTTTCTTTTGGAATATACATTTTATTTGTTTCTTTGACGTCGAAAGCAGTGTACCAGGCGTCGATATGTGGCAATGCGCCGTTTACTCGCCATCGACCGAGCGAGTGAGGATCTGATTTTGTGAGGCGTAGAATTTCGGCGTCGCGCACATTGCCAGCCCAGATGGTAGCATAGCTGAGAAAAAAGCGTTGTGCTGCGGTAAATCCTCCGATTGCCGGAACTTGTTGTGATTTGCCTTCGAGCGTATTATGATATGCTTGCCAGGAAATTTGCAGACCTCCCTGATCTGCAATATTTTCACCAAGAGTAAAACGTCCGTTAGCATGAACCGTATCCAGCACTATTATCTCGTCGAAGAATTTAACTAACTCGTCGGCACGGGTTTCAAATTTTTTGGCGTCGTTTGGCGTCCACCATTCTGCGAGGTTTCCGTTTTTGTCGTATTGACGTCCAGAATCGTCGAAACCGTGAGTCATTTCGTGGCCTATTACCACTCCGATTGCTCCGTAATTGACTGCGTCATCGGCATTCATGTTAAAAAACGGAGGTTGAAGTATGGCTGCGGGGAAACAGATTTCGTTTGTCGATGGGCTGTAATATGCATTAACAGTTTGCGGACTCATTCTCCACTCCTCTTTATCAACCGGTTTGCCGAGTTTGTTTATCATGTAGGCAAATTCAAATTTGCTTGATCTGACGATATTTTCTAAGTATGATTCATTTGGATCGATTTTCAAATTGCTGTAATCCTTCCATTTATCGGGATATCCTATTTTGACGCGGAACGAGTTCAGTTTTTCGTGAGCTTTTACTTTTGTGGCCTCGCTCATCCATTCAAGCCTATCAATTCGTTGTCCGAGTGCAGTTTGCAGATTTTTTACAAGTTCGTTCATGCGCGCCTTGTGTGCCGGCGGGAAATATTTTTGCACATATATCTGTCCGACAGCTTCGCCAAGTGTTCCGTTCACCATATCCACAGCGCGCTTCCATCGTGGACTTTGCTCCTGTTTTCCCGAAAGAATTTTTCCGTAAAATGCAAAGGCTGTTTCGGCGAAATCATCACTCAAATACGAGCTTGCCGATGAAATTATGTTCCATTTAAGATAATATTTGAGTTCCTGAAGCGAGTATTCGCGTATAATTGTGCTGACTTCAGCCAAAGGTTCGGGCTGTGCAAGGTTGAGATCTTTTACTTTTTCGATGCCCATCATCTTGAATACCAAAGCCCAATTGAGAGCCGGCGAGGCCTTTTGCAACTCTTCTATTGTGATCTTATGATAATTATCGGACGGAACGCGGAGCTTAACTCTTGAATATGCTGCGTTTGCGAGTTGTGTTTCTATTTTAACCACAATTGTCGAGGCTTCTTTAGCCTGTTTTTTGTCGTAGCCCGACAGGATGAACAGTCTCTCTATCAAAGTAGTATATTGTTCGCGGAGTTTTATCGAACGGGCGTCCTGTTCGAGATAATAATCGCGGTCGCCCATTTTGTAGCCGCCCTGTCGGAGGTGCATGATATTCAGCTCGCTGTTCATATTATCGGCACGCACCGCGACGCCAAAGAACGGCGCCATTCCTTTGCTAAACATCTCGGCTATAAGGCTGTTTAGCTCGTGTTTATCTTTTATGACCTCCACTCTTTTCAGATGTTTTTTGAGCGGTTCGGCGCCTTCTTTATTAAGTCTCACACTATCGATAGCCATTCGGTATAGGTCGCCGATTTTTTGCGCCACACTTCCATTGACTTCATTGACCTTGACAGTTTTTACGGCCAATTCTTCAATCAGCGCTTTCACTTGTTCGCGGCTGTTTTCTCGCAGTTTATCGAAAACGCCAAAACGTGCAAACTCCGGTTTTAGAGGGTTTTTCTCCATCCATCCTCCGCAGGCATATTGATAAAAATCGTCGCCCGCAACAGCCGACATATCCATATTTTCTCTATTGACGCCATTGTCTGTAACGATCACAGCAGCAGTCGTTAATATAGCGATGGCAATTAATGAAACGATAATTCTATTCATCTTATCTCGTTCTACAAATTAAAGTCGTAAAAGTACAACTTATTTTGGACTTTTGGACTGTTAGACTTTTGGACTGTTAGACACTATTCATTTCCATGATCTCTGGCGAAGGCGGCTGGTGTTTTGCCAAATTCTTTTTTAAAAGCATTTGTAAAGTACGATTGACTTTCGATACCAATCATTTCGATGATTTCCTTAACCGATAATTCGTTTTCTATCAGCAAAGAAGCTGCTTTTTTCAGGCGGTAGTTCAGGATAAATTCCATTGTCGATTTGCCGGTAAGTCCTTTGACCTTGTTATACAATTTGGCGCGGCTGACGCCGAGTTCGGCAGTGATATAATTGATGTCCACTTCCGAGCGGTCGATATTTCTTTCTACTATGCTGATAAATCGGTCGAGAAATTCTTTATCTCGGTTATTATTAGCAAGTTTTGAAGTGTCGGCAAAATAGTTTTTTGCATAGTATTCCTGAAGATTTCGTCTGAGATTGAAGATATTATTTATCGAGGCGCAGAGCAAACGCAAATCGACCGGTTTTTCGAAATAAAGGTCAGCGCCCGAATCCACGCCTTCCAACTGACTTTCCACGCCTGTTTTTGCAGTCAGCAGAATAAGAGGAATATGCGACAGATTGAGGTCGCTTTTGACTTTGCGACAAAGACTAAGTCCATCCATTTCGGGCATCAGAATGTCGCTTATTATCATATCCGGTTCTGTGTTTTTCAGCATGTTATATGCTATAGCTCCGTTAGCTGCTTCAAACACTTCAAACTCCTCCGACAGCGAATCGGCTATCAAGTGGCGGAGATCGTCGTTATCTTCCACGAGCATAATTTGTTTCTTCGCCTGAAACAGTTTTGCGTTCAGTTCCGACTGTTCGGGATTGTCGTTATCGGCCTCTATGTCGGAATTTATTTCTGCCTTTGAATCAGTGAGATACCTTTGCTGAAAAGTAAGCGGGGGGGGGGAGAATTGACTATAATTCAAGTCGTTACGAGGTGAGCTTGAATTCAGTTCGTAGTCAGGGTAAAAATCCGAATTACACGAAAGTTGCACCACCATATCGGTGCCTACTTCCCGCTCGCTGTAAATCGTCAATATGCCTTTATGCAACAGTACCAGACTTTTGACTAAGGCCAAACCTATGCCCGTTCCCAGATGCGAGTCGAAATTTGGGGTATTCACTTTGTAGAATCGCTCGAATACGTTTTTTATTGATTCTCTTGAAATTCCGATTCCGGTGTCGCGAATAGCAATAACGAAGTTGTTGTTAGACACGTTTTTACCCTTGACGGTAAAATTATTGCTATGTCGGGCGACGAAATTTTCGGGACAAGCGTGTGTTTCGATGATTATTTCGCCTCCTTTTTCGGTGTATTTGAAGGCGTTATTCAGCAAATTGAGTATGATTTTTTCCAGAATATGTTTGTCGGCGTGCAACGATTGCGGCAATTTGTCGTCGCATTTTACTTTGAAGTCAATATCCTTTTGCAGAGCGAAATTCTTGAAATCGTAGGCAATAGTTTTCACTAAAAGATTTACGTCGATAGAGCAGACTTTGAGCGGCATTTTGCCGTTTTCGATAGTGCGAAAGTCCATCAGTTCATTCACGAGATTCAGCAATCGATTTGCGTTATTGTCGAGTATGCGTCCGTAGTCGGGATTCCATTCACCGCCGTTCCGCAGCTTGTCTAATACAGCGATTATCAGGAATAAAGGTGTGCGAAAATCGTGCGATACATTGGTGAAAAATCGCAGTTGCGACTGATGAATTTCCTCCTTTTTTTCCTTATCCACCGCATCAAGATAAAGTTGCACTTTGAGGTCTTTCTGTTTGCTGTAATATCGAACTATCAATGTGGCAATCAGGCCTATCACTATGAAATACAAACAATATGCCGGAAAACTCAGCCAGGGTTCCGGCAGTCGTTTTATCTGGATGCACACCGGCGTTTCGTTCCACAGCTCGTCGTTGTTGGCAGTGGTGATTTCAAAGACATAATCTCCGGCAGGTACTTTCGAGAAAAAGGCGTTATGCTCTGTTATTCCGGCTTCTATCCATTTATCGTCGTATCCTTTCAGACGGTAGCGGAAGCGATTTTTTTCGGGCGTCAGATAATTATCCGAAGAAAATTTGAAGCCGAATCCGGCTTGATTGTGATTCAGTGTGATTTGCGTGGGAAAAGACCTTTCTTCTTCTTCTTTTGTTTCTTGCGTCGTGGGGATGGCGGGAGCGTTGTTGATGTAAAAACCCGAAATGATTACATTTGGTTTTTGTCTATTTTTGCTTAATAACGAGGGATTTAGCTGTGTAAAGCCGTTTGTTCCTCCGAAATATAACATTCCTGTTTTGCTTCTAAAGACGGCGTTTGGATAAAACACGCGAGCCTGAATTCCCTCGTTGCGGTCGAACTGCTTGTATTTGTTGGCGTTGATTTCGTATCTAAAAAGTCCGTTATTTGTACCTATCCACAGATTGTTATCATTGTCGGCGCAGAGGCTGAATATAGAGTACATGTTCATTTCCAGGATTTTATCATGAACAGTGAAAGTCGAAGTTTTGGTATTGAAACATATCAATCCGCTTCCTATTGTGCCTATCCACAGGTTGTTATTTCCGTCCATACAGATACTTTGACCGTTAAGCGGTCCCGAATCGAGGGAAAAACGTTTACATTCTTTTGTATTGACGTCTATCGAGTACAAGTTTTCGGCGATGAGCCATAATTTATTGATTCCTCGGCAGGCATCGTGTATAAAATCATAGCCTTCGCTCAGTTGGTAGTGTGTAAATGATTCATCATCAAAAGAAAAAAATGAAATCACCAATCTGTTTGTTTGATAAATTATCCACAGTCCGGAATCGCCTTCGGGCAATATTTTTCGCAAATCGTTTGAGATAAGGCTGTTTTTGTTGCGCGGATCGTGTTTAAAATGAGTGAATTTGCCTGTGCGCGTGTTGTAGCAGTCCATTCCGCCGCGGAACATGGCTATCCAGAGACGTTGCTTGTGATCTAAAACTGCGTTTTTTGTATGGTTGTATGTCAGGCTGTTATCCTCGTCGGTATTTACCAGATAGTTAAATTCTCCGCTTCGTTTGTTCATACGGTTTACTCCTCCGCCTTCGGTGGTAATCCACAGAAAATCTTCATCTTCGGCAAAACCACTCACTAATTTATTGTTCAGTGAATTTTCCTGAGGAGTGAAATTTTTCAGCCATTCGTTTTCGTTCAGATTTACATAGCACAATCCTCCGGAATAGGTTCCAAGCCAGATATTTTGTCGTCGATCTTCGTAAATATGCCACACCGAGTTATTTGGAAGGCTGAAGAGATTGGCGACGGAATGTGTGTAATGCCTATATTTCTCAGTTTCAGGGTCGAGTACATACAGGCCTTGTTGTGTGGCAATCCACACCGAGCCATATTTGTCGGTACGGATCATTTTAGTCAGCGCGTTTTTTTCGTTTTCGCGATGAAAAAAATCGTATTCATGTTCTATGGCGGCTGTCGGGATGTCGATTTTCAGCAGTCCGCGTCCGGTTATCAGCACCCACAATTTGTTGCGGTAGCGCGCGATGCTCTGTATTTCGTTTTCTGTATCAAAGGAAAAGAAAATTGTAAAAGTCTCTGCTTCATGGTCGTATCGATAAATCGCATGTCTCGAAGCAAGGAAAAGGCTGATTTCGTCGCCGGCGCATGAATATATGTACGGAAGTTTATTTCCCTCGAATAGAGGTTCTTGCACTTCGGATTTATTGACGATCCCCAGTGTTCCGTTGAGCGTTATCCATAGTTTATCATGTTTATCGACATGTAGCGTTCTGGCCGTTCCGTCGAAAAGTTTTGTAAAAGAGTCATTTAATCTATCGTAAACAAAAAGTCCGTTAGTTACTCCGATAAAGACGTTTCCTGCCTTGTCGGTTTCTATACCGTTGAAACGGCGGTTTTTATCGCCTTCAAGGTTGAGTTTGTTGAACGACGAATGGTAATTCCGGTGTTCGTATCCGTCGAATTTATACAAATCCTTATCGGTGATGAACCAGATTACCCCTTCGCTATCTTGGCGGATGGACGATACTCCGGAATAATCGAAGCCTCCTTCGGGAGAAAATGTCCTGAATCGGTAGTCCGGTTTTGCCTGCATCTGCGCCGGAAATGCTTGCATCAGAGCAAGGGCTGCAAGGAAACAAAGTATTTTCTTGAACATGGCAATATAATTTGAATGCAAAGTTAACTATTGTATAACAATCGTATAACTATCGTAATATTTGCAGTATTTATTGATTCCACATTCTTCGCATTTGGGTTTACGGGCGAGACATACGTATCGTCCGTGCAGAATCAGCCAGTGATGGGCGATTGCAACATCCTGTATAGGAATGTATTTCATCAGTTGTTTTTCGGCGTCGAGAGGTGTTTTAGCCTCTGTTGTTAGGCCGATTCGTTCCGAAACGCGGAACACATGCGTATCTACCGCCATTACAGGCTGTTTATACACTACGGATGCTATTACGTTAGCAGTTTTTCGTCCTACTCCGGGGAGTTTTTGCAAGTCGTCGGTATTATCGGGAACTTTTCCGCCGAAATCTTCGGTCAGCATTTTTGCCATTCCCCACAGATGTCGGGTTTTATTATTTGGATATGAGATAGATTTTATCAACTCGAAAATCTCCGTTTCCTCAGCTTCCGACAAGCTTTCGGCGTCGGGAAAGCGTTCAAAGAAAGCAGGGGTAACGATATTGACGCGCTTGTCGGTACATTGCGCCGAAAGAATCACCGCAACCATCAGTTGATAAGGAGTTTCGTAGTGCAGTTCAGTTTCTGCTACCGGCACATTCGCCCGAAACCAGGATAAAACCTTGTCGAAACGTTTTTTAGTGGTAATCATCTTTTTGACAGTTGCAATTTCAACTTTGCCGCTCCGGAGAAAATGGCCGATAATCCAACGAAATAAACCAAGTCGCGCAGGTCGATAACTCCTCTACTGAGTGATTTGTAATGTTCATTGATTCCGAGCGTTATAAGAAAAGCATTGACGGAACGCATTCCGAAAAGAGAGGATAAACCGTCGAATCCGGCATAAAAGAAAAAGCAGAGAGAAGCGGCTACAAGAAATGAGATTATTTGACTGTCGGTCAGCGATGAAGCAAAGATTCCTATGGATGTATAAGCAGCAGCCAGCATGAATAATCCGATGAACGAGCCCCAGGTTCCTCCGGAATCGACATTTCCTACCGGATTTCCAAGCCAATACACTGTGGCATAATATATCAGGCAAGGCGAAAGCGAAATCAAAATTAATGTAAGCGCTGCAAAGTATTTGGCCATCACTAATTTAATCTCCGATACCGGCTGAGTCAAAAGAAGTTCTATTGTTCCGGTTTTGCGTTCTTCGGCAAAACTGCGCATAGTTACCGCCGGCACTAAAAATAGAAAGACCCATGGAGCTATAAAAAACAGTGAATCAATTGATGCGTAACCTCCGTCGAGTACGTTCATCTCGCCGGGGTTTATCCAAATAAACCAGCCGACAAGTAACAGAAATATTACTGTAACTACGTATCCGACAGGGGATGAGAAAAATGAAACTATTTCTTTTCGATAGATGCTGAACATCGACGATTGTCTTAATCATTCTCGTCAATGTAAATCAAAGAACGAGAAACTGTTGCGTGGGTTGTGCCGGATTCGAACCGGCGACCCCTACCCTGTCAAGGTAATGCTCTAAACCAACTGAGCTAACAACCCGTATATCAAAGTACAATTCCGAAACTCCGCCCGATAATAAAGCCTCTGTGCCGAAATTTCAGAGCGCAAAAGTAATATTTTTTGTGGACTTTTAGACTTTTAGACTTTTGGACTTTTGGAGCCAAGAGCCAAGACACCAAGAGCCAAGAGCCAAGACACCAAGAGCCAAGACACCAAGAGCCAAGACGCTACGCAGTAAGGCTTGACGAATTAAAGTCTGTCTCACCGTCCCGTTAGGGACGGAATGTTGGTAGAATGAAACGCCGCCATCCACCTCCTCACCGTCCCGTTAGGGACGGAATGTGAAAATTGCTGACTTAGGTTCCACAGCATCTCACGTTTGCGAGAAGAGCATCTCGCCCTATCCCTACGACTGCACAATCAATAGCTTTCTGCTTTCTGCTTTCTGCTTTCTGCTTTCTGCTTTCTGCTTTCTGCCTTCTGCCTTCTGCCTTCTGCTTTCTGCTTTCTGCCTTCTGCCTTCTGCTTTCTGCCTTCTGCTTTCTGCTTTCTGCTTTCTGCTTTCTGCTTTCTGCTTTCTGCTCTGAAGTTTACATCTGTTTCAAGGCGGCCTTAATCAGTTCTTCTACTGATGAAGCGGGCGATTCTTTCAGTAATTTTTCAAGTGTTTTTTCGGCTGGAGTTTTTGCAAAACCAAGTGCTATTAAAGCCGATAGAGCTTCTTCGCGTTGTTTTGAACTCGACGAAAGCCGCGAAAACATCTCGGCGCTTGCTCCGGTGGATGTTATCTTGTCGCGCAAATCAACAACGATGCGCTGTGCGGTTTTCAGACCTATGCCCTTGACTGCCTTGAGTGTGTTGATGTCCTCCTTGAGTATGGCCGCACGTATATCGTCCGACGAAAGCGAGGACAAGACCATCATCGCCGTGCCTGGACCTACTCCGCCGACATTTATCAGCAGACGAAAAATGCCGCGCTCTTCCTCGTTAAAAAATCCGTAAAGAAGATTGGCGTCCTCGCGAACAATCTGATGAACATATAACTTTGCTTTCGACATTTCATTCAACTTCGAGTAGGTCTGCAAAGAAATTATAAGATTATAACCCACTCCGCCAACGTCAATTACCGCATACGTGGGGGTAAGAATCGTCAGCTCGCCGTTTATGTATTCGTACATTGATATTAATGATTAATGATTAATGATTTCAAGAACCAAGATGCTACGCAGGCTGGTTTGATGAATTTTATTTCTCTTTTTCATGTTTTTTTGTGTAATTAACGATTTCGAGAATCTTTTCGCGGCTCAAACTGCAAAAGATTTCAATTTGCTCAATCGACATGCCATTGTTATAAAGTGTACGGATCATTTTGGCTTCGCCTTCTGCCAGCCCTTCTTCGCGTCCTTTTTTCAAGCCTTTTGCTTCGCCTTTTGTCAGACCTTTTTTCATTCCAATTGCTTCGCCTTTTTCCAGACCTTCTTCGCGTCCTTTTTTCAAGCCTTTTGTCAGACCTTTTTTCAAGCCTTTTGCCAGACCTTCTTCGCGTCCTTCTTCGCGTCCTTTTTCCAGACCTTCTGCCAGACCTTTTTTGTGTCCTTCTTCAACGGCAGTTTTCATTGTACTATAGTTATCTCTATAAGCTTTCAGACTGCTTTGGTATGCTTTCAATTCGGATTTCGACAGTTTGGCTATTTCCGCTGCCTCGAACAGGCGGTTGAATATTGGATCGTCCATTTCGGCAGGAGGAGCGTCCATTTCTTCCAAATGTTTCAATCGGTATAGCCAATGGTCGAGACGGCTTGTTAGTTCGCTCTCTTGCTTGTTGAACTTTGGCATTTCGATATAGATAAGCGTCGATTTGTCGTAAAAAACCGCGCCGGTGGAAATATCTACAAGTTTTACTGTGTGAAAATATTCGCCGTCGGTTTTATTGTCATGAAACATAAAATTGAGAATACCA
>JAITGD010000078.1 GCA_031280885.1 Prevotellaceae bacterium
GGGCTGTATCTCTTTAAAGCGATACCGGAACGGCTGAAAAATTTTACGCAGATTGTAGCTAATTTCATCGAACTGAAGAAAAAACGCAATGCCGACAAGAAATTAGCCATCTATTACTTTAAAGGAGCGGGGCAGGCCACACTTGCGGCGCAGGGATTGGAAACTGTGCCTTCGCTTTACAATTTTTTGCAACGGCTGAAGGCGGAAGGATACCGCGTGGATGGACTTCCTGCGGATGTAGAAGCCTTTGAAGCGCTGCTGATGCGGCAGGGAGCGGTATTAAGTACCTATTCCGAAGGAGCTTTTGATGATTTTCTGCGCGAGGGACAACCTGCTCTCGTGGAAGCAGGAGTTTATGAATCGTGGGCTGAAAAATCATTACCAAAAGGGCTGTATTCTGATGTGGTAAGGCAATACGGAGCTGCTCCCGGGCAATATATGTCGGTGATGAATGAAGAAAAAGCGCATTTAGCCGTAGCCCGCATCCTGCTTGGGAATGTTTCACTGCTGCCACAACCAATGGCAGGGCTGGGAGACGATGCTTTTGCGATTGTACACGGAGCAAAATCGCCGCCACCGCATACTTATATCGCATCGTACCTCTGGGCGCAGCATGATTTTGAAGCTGATGCGATGCTTCACTTCGGAACGCACGGGAGTTTTGAGTTTACGCCGCAAAAACAGGTAGCCCTCAGCAGTTACGACTGGCCTGACCGCTTGGTGGGTAATATTCCGCACTTTTACTACTACACTATCGGCAATATCGGGGAGAGTATGATGGCGAAGCGCAGGTCTTACGCCACGACGGTGTCGTATCTCACCCCCGCCTTTATGGAAACCGAGATGCGCGCACAGTTTAAGGCTTTGCAGGATAAGATTCGACAGTATTACGCGGCTAAGGAGAGCGAACAGACGAAGCTTTCGCTGAGCGTGAAGCAGCTTGCCGTTGAAATGGGCTTGCATCGCGACTTGCGCTTGGACAGCGTCGGCAATAAGCCCTACTCTTACGAAGAAATCGAGCGTATTGAGAATTTCGCAGAAGAAATTGCCAATGAAAAGATGACCGGGCATCTCTACACGTCGGGTATTCCGTACAGCACGGAGAAAATTCGCTCGACCGTGATGGCTATGAGCGCCGATCCGATAGCTTATAGCCTTGCCAATCTTGATAAATTGAATGGAAAAGGAAGTGAAAAGCAGATCGCAAACAGATCTTTCTTTACAAGGACCTATTTAGAGCCAGCACAGCTCTTAGTTTCGCAAATCATCGGAGGAAAAGAGGTGAACGATGCGCTTATCTGCTCAGTAGCAGGGATAAATTCCAAAGATTTGGAGGAAATAAAGACTATCCTTGCGCCTCCGCGTCGTGCCATGCCGGGTTCTATGCCTTCGGGAACAAAATCTTCGGATGCAAAACAGTCTTCTGGTGGAGGACATCCGGCCTGGATTCCTAAATTTGGCAAGCCACCGCATGGAGATGAGAGTTCTGATGCAGAAAGCAAAAAGCAGAAAGCAGAAAGCAGAAGGCAGAAGGCAGAAAGCGGAAATATATCATCCGCAGAAAAGCCGAAAGTATATACAAAAGAAGAAAAAAACCGTGCAAGGGCTATTTCGGAGATTGAACGGACGATTCGGAACATCGTGAAATATAAAAAATCGCTGGAAGAAAGTCCGGAACAGGAATTTCAATCTATTTTAAACGCTTTATCCGGCGGATATGTTGCGCCTTCGTCTGGAGGCGACGCGGTAGCGAATCCTTCTGCCGTTCCAACGGGTAGAAATTTGTATGCCATCAATGCAGAAGCCACGCCATCGGAGGTAGCCTGGGATAAAGGAGTCGCTTTGGCCAATGCCACGCTGGAACAATACAGAAAGCAGCACGGAGATTATCCACGAAAGGTAAGTTATACCTTTTGGAGCAGCGAGTTTATCGAAACCGAAGGAGCTACTATCGCGCAGGCTATATATATGCTGGGCGTAGAACCGGTTCGCGACGCATACGGACGGGTTTCCGACCTGCGACTGATAAGTTCAGAAGCGCTCGGACGGCCTCGCGTGGACGTCGTAATACAAACTTCGGGTCAGTTTAGGGATTTGGCCGCATCAAGATTGAGTTTGATAAGCCGAGCGGTGGAAATGGCCGCAGCCGCCAAAGGAGATACGCACGAAAACAGGGTTTCTGCAAGCGTCATCGAAACAGAAAGGCTTTTAGTGGAAAGCGGAATCACGCCAAAGGAGGCTCGCGAGCTTTCGACGCAAAGAATTTTCGGAGGCATAAATGGTATGTATGGCAGTGGAATACAGGAAATGGTTACGAAGGGCGACCGTTGGGAGAACGAGCAGGAGATTGCCGATACATACATTCATAATATGGGCGCGATGTACGGCAGCGAAAAAGATTGGGGCAAGTATCACGACGGCGCCTTGCGCGCTGCGCTCCACAACACGGACATTGTGGTGCAACCGAGGCAAAGTAATACATGGGGAGCGCTGAGTCTCGACCACGTGTATGAGTTTATGGGCGGCCTGAACCTCTCTGTCCGCAACATCACCGGTAAAGACCCCGAAGCGTACTTCGCCGACTACCGTAACCGTAATAATGTGCGGATGCAGGAGCTTAAAGAGGCCATCGGCGTGGAGTCTCGCGCCACCGTTTTCAATCCTGCGTACATTAAGGAGGTGATTCGGGGCAATGCGTCGAGCGCCGCGCAGATTACGGAGGTGATTACAAACACTTACGGATGGAATGTGATGAAACCGGCAGCTATCGACAACGAGATGTGGGATAAATTCTACGACGTGTATGTGAAAGACGAATACCGTCTGGGAACTGAGGACTTTTTCCGCCGCGAAAATCCGCAAGCCTTGCAGGAAATCACTGCCGTGATGCTCGAAACGGCTCGTAAAGGGATGTGGAAGGCTTCGGAGCAGCAGTTATCCGACGTCGCGAACTTGCATGTCGAATTGGTGAAGGACTTTGGCTCGTCGGCTTCCGGTTTTGCCGGAAGTAACGCGAAGCTGCACGACTTTATCGCAAAGAAAATCGACAACACTGCGGCTTCCGAATACAAAAAGCAGCTGCAAAAGATGCAGAAGGCTTCTTCGGACGTCGCGACGGTGGATAATGAGGGTATCCGTTTGAAGAAAGACGAAATAAGTTCGTCCGAAACAGGCGAAACAAACCGGCTTAACGGAATGATTACGGTTAGCGTAGTCATCGCGCTGTTTATTTTATTGATGATTATGCTTAGACGGAGAAGAAAATAACGAATCGGACTGCATTGGTATTTTGTTTGCACACAGATGATACAGTTTTTATAGATAATCACGGATTTGTTGGCCGCGAGAATCGAAAAAACCTGCGTTGTCTGTGTGTTTTTTTTCAGGATAAAGGTTTTTTTGCAGAAAGCAGAAGGATTTTTGCAGAAAGCAGAAGGCAGAAAGCAGAAAGCAGATTGTTTTTTGCAGAAAGCAGAAGGCAGAAAGCAGAAAGCAGAAGGCAGAAAGCAGAAAGCAGATTGTTTTTTGCAGAAAGCAGAAGGCAGAAAGCAGAAAGCAGAGGGTTTTTACGAGAGAAAGATGGGTTTTTAGCAAAGCACGAAGGGTTTTTACGAGAGAAAGATGGGTTTTTAGCAAAGCACGAAGGGTTTTTAGAGATGAAAGATGGGTTTTTAGCACAGCATGAAGGGTTTTTAGAGATGAAAGATGGGTTTTTAGAGGTGAAGGATATAGTCTGACAAATAAGAAATCTAATTTAGGGACGTAACTTATAAACTTGCGATTTTTTTTACCGCAAAGGGCGCAAAGTTTACGCAAGGTACGCAAGGGCATTGCGATCTTTGCGTAAACTTTGCGCCCTTTGCGGTAAAAGGTCTCCGGTATTTTTGCCATGAAACATAAATAACTTATATATTGCACATCCTTAATAAAAGCGAGAGGCAATCTTTTTTCAAAAAAAATGGAAGAAATTAGAGTTGCAGTGTACGTGAAAGAAAAAAATGATTATCTTTGTGGTCTTAAATATATAATTTTATTTGTAATAGTAACTTTTAAAACATTAAAACCATGACAGATAAACAGGAGGCGAAACTTAGCATGTATCAATCAGTTAATGCGGTTTGCCAAAACAATTCTCAGGTGTATTCGAGCGTGCCTGCAATGACAAAGGCTGTTGTTGAATTAGGCGGCGGAATCTCTTCGATCTTACAGGCTGCCGGACAGCAGTCAAGCACGACGTCCCAGGGCGCAACGATGGAGAAAAATCGCGCGTTGGACGCTATGGCAAGCGTTGCGCTGAAGCTCGGTAACGCCCTTTATGTGTATGCTTTCGACGTGAAGAACGGCGATTTGCTTACGCTGACGTCTATCAGCAAGAGCGGGTTCTATAACGGCCATGTAAACGAGGCTTTGGTTCTGGCGCGTAATATTTCGTCCGCCGCGCAGGAGCATTTGCCGGAACTCGGCGAATATGGCGTAGATCAGGCCATTATTACCAAGTTGAACGAGACGATCGCAGCTTTGGAGAACGTGTATAACAATCCGCGCGTGGCAATCGAAGAGCATAAGGTTTATACCGGCAATATCAAGCAGTTGTTTGCCCGGGTTGATTCGGTGCTTCACGACAGAATGGATAAGCTTGTAACGCTGTTCAAGGAATCTGATCCGAATTTTTATGCGCTGTACAAGAACGCACGGAATATTATCGACACAGCAAAGCGTACCCGTAAACCGGTGGAGGGAAAAGATCAATTATGAATTATGAATTATGAATTATGAATTGGCTACGCAGTCAATTAAGAATTAAGAATAATGAATAATGAATGAGACTATAAACATCAAGGAATTAAACGAAAGAATACAGATAGAAAGTTCTTTTGTTGATATGATTAATCTCGAGATGAACAAGGTTATAGTTGGACAGAAGCATCTGCTGGAAGGTCTTTTGATAGGCTTGTTGTCCAACGGACATATCCTTCTTGAAGGCGTTCCGGGGCTGGCGAAAACTTTAGCCATAACTACGCTTGCAAAGGTGATTGACGCCAAATTCAGCCGAGTGCAGTTTACCCCCGACCTTCTACCTGCCGACTTGATAGGTACTTTGATTTACAGTCAGAAAAACGAATCGTTTACAGTTCGTAAAGGTCCGGTTTTTGCCAATTTTGTGCTGGCCGACGAAATCAACCGCTCGCCGGCAAAAGTGCAAAGCGCCTTGCTTGAAGCTATGCAGGAACGACAGGTTACAATTGGCGATAATACCTACAATTTGCCCGAACCTTTTCTGGTGATGGCTACTCAAAATCCTATTGAACAGGAAGGAACTTATCCTCTTCCCGAAGCGCAGGTCGATCGTTTCATGCTTAAAGTGGTGGTGGGATATCCTCAAAAAGATGAAGAGATGAAAATTATCCGTCAAAATATTTCGGATACTTTTGCCAAACCTGCTCCTGTGGTTAAGCCCGAAAACATAATCCGCGCCCGCGAAGTAGTGAGAGAAGTTTATATGGACGAAAAAATCGAGCGTTATATAGTTGATATTGTTTTTGCAACTCGTACTCCCGGCGACTATAAACTGAGTGGCATGGAATCGCTTATATCCTACGGAGCTTCGCCTCGCGCAAGTATCAATCTGGCTTTAGCATCGAAGGCTTATGCTTTTATCAAACGTCGCGGATATGTTATTCCCGAAGACGTCCGCGCTGTGTGTTACGACGTGCTGCGACACCGCATCGGCCTAACATACGAAGCCGAAGCCGAAAATGTAACCAGCATCGAAATAATTACACGAATATTGAATGCAGTAGAAGTTCCTTAGACATTTTCTTTTGGACTTTTAGACTTTTGGACGGTTGGACTTTTAGACGGTTGGACTTTTAGACGGTTGGACGGTTGGACGGTTGGACTATCTAAATACGAAGGCGCGGAGATTCACAGAGTTTTTATTCTCTGTTTTTCTCCGCGCCTCTGCGTTTCAAGTGTCCAAAAGTCTAAAAGTCTAAAAATCCAAAAGTCTAAAAGTCTAAAAGTCCAAAAAATTAAGACATTCAGTATGATATTTTATTTTGTTTTCTGAGCCTTTGATTCCGTGTCCCATGCCGGGAAATTCGACAAAGCGATAAGTTTTCCCGAGTTCTTTCAATTTATCGGCCATCATGCGCGAACCGGCAATATCGACGCGATTATCGTGGTCGCCGTGGATAAGCAGCAAAGCTCCGGTGATTTTGTCGGCATGAGTAATCGGCGAACGGTCAAGTAATTTCAGTGAATCTACTGCCGGGTCGCCGGCTTCGAGCGCTGTCCAATCGGGAATATTGCTGTGTCGGTGTTGCCAAATGATGTCGCAAAAGCCGGCAACTTCGATACCAAAACCAAAAGGGAACAAGGCATTGTGTCCATTTACTTCTCCGGGGAAAGTCATCAGTCGCATTGTAGCATATCCGCCGTGGCTCATTCCGAACACTCCTGTACGCTTGGCAGGGATGTTCAGCTTAGTGTCAATATATTGAGCTGCGTATATGATGTCGAGGATTTCGTTTCCGCCAAGATCTTTGTCGTTCATAGCTTCGAAATCGCGACCAAAGCCGCTGCTGCCTCGCGGAGCCGGACTCAGCACATATATACCTGCTTGGCAAAGAATTTGATATTCCTCGCTATAGTGATTAGCGCCTCCGTAGAACGATTCTATCATCACCATCCGTTTCTCTTCGGATGGCGGGTCGAGCGGCGAGTAGAGCCAGGCGTGTAAGATGCGCTGTTTGCCGGTGAGAGGGTCGAGATCAAAAGTTGGTATTTCAAGACGTTCAACGGTGGAATACACAAGTTTTTGTTTCAATTCTTCGGGCAGGTCGAAGGCGATTTGCAGGGCGAGAGTATCAAGACTAACTTTACCTTCTATCAGTTGAAATATCTGATTAGTAGCTCCTGCTGTCAGAATCAGTTTGTCGCCTACAACGGCGCCTGTTTGTAAGGAAAGTTCCGATGATTGCCGGTATTTTACCTCCTTTGTAGCCGGATCCAGCAGAGCCAGCGTTGTTTCGACAGGATTGTTCTGGATGAACAGGATATACTTTCGTCCTTCGATTTCGACATAAGAAAGCTCGTCGATATCCATTCGATAATCCGTTATTTGTTCGCTTTTTCTGTCTGTCAGCGAATAACGATAGATATTGGTATATCCATTCTGGTCGGAAAGGAAGAAAAATTCCTCATCCGAAGCCCACTTTTCCGGCACTGAGGAACCTCTCAGACTTGCTTTTTTGTTGCTGTCGGTCAAGGGGATTATTTCTTTTGATGCGAGATCTACATACACAATATTTGTGAATGTTCGGTCGGCTTCTTTCAGAGCGACGAGTGCGAGACCTTTTTCCTTCGGATGCCAGGAAATATTTCCCCATGTGAAGCGGAATAGCGGGGAGTCGTAGCACAGCGAAACGTCGTTGAGAGTGGCCAGGTCGAGGATACGCAGTTCATCTAAGCGATTTTCGTTTTGAGCCAGGCGTGCAACGTATGCTATTTTAGTACGTTCGGGGTTGAAACTCCAAGCGTAAATGTAAGGCACGTCGGTCAGTTTTTCGACAGTATCGCTGCCGAGTTTGGCGCGATAGATGTTGATTATTTCGTCGTTAGCCTGGTCGCCAATCCAATACAGAAAACCATCTTTTTCGTTATATGTCGGCGACCAGCAGTTGCGCGTAGCGAAATTGAGATTTACAGCGTCCTGCGCCTTATTCAGATCCATGTTTTTCCCGATATCCACCCATTGGAGTTTATTTTCGTCCCCTGTTTTGAAGAAGAACAGTTTTGTACCATCTTTACTCACAGAAAATTGCGAATATGGAAATTCGAGAAAGGGTTTCAAATCGACAGTTCGTCCCTGAAAAGGGATGCTTGTTGCGACGGAATCGCTTGCTCCTGTGGAGCAAGCGATAATCGCGATAGATATAAGCAAGAGGCTTATGTATTTTTTCATAATTATCTCCAATATTCGTTTTGGTCGGCGGCTGTTGCGTTCTTGTTGTAATTCAGTTCATCATCAGGAATTGGGAACATCATTCTTGGACTGTTTGCCGGCAGATTTTTCACCTCGCTCCAATGCTCTGCGCCTACGCGGGTAAGCGGTTTTTGCAGGCGTTTGATGTCGGGCAGCGCGAAGCCTTCGCCATAGAGTTCGCGTCGTCTTTCGTTCCACACTTCATCGACCGAGATACTTGTAGAAACAGTTCCTTCTCTTTTGATTTGCAGAGCGTTTAGCACAGTCAAAGCGTCCGGATCGCCGCTACGCGCCAGACATTCGGCTTCGATAAGATAGGCTTCGGCCATGCGGCACATCGGATAGTCGGCTATCCCTAAGGAACCTTTCGATGAATATTTCGAGGTAAAAAGCCCGTCATTGTCAGCAATATAAAAGGGAAAAAGAGCGCGACAATCGTTAGCTCCGAACATATTGGCAAACGACCATGTTACGCGAACAGTGCTGTAGCCTTTCATCCAATCCACTGAGTTAGCTTCAACATAGTCGTAGGTAGTTTGCGATCCGTAGCCGGAAGTTCCGAATACAGAACTTTCGTCTTTGAAAGTGGCTGCATGATAGAACGATGGAATGGATGCGTATATGTTTGATGTTTCCGACACAAAGTTGAATCCCCACAGCCATTCGCTGTTGGCGGTATTGAAGCCCGATTGATATTCGTCCTTGCTCATCAAATTACTGCCATCGAATACCGTACAGGCGATTTCGGCATAATGTTGCGCGTTGTCATAATCGCCCATATCGAGATATGTGCGAGCCAGAAGCAGAGCGGCATTTTGGCTGTTGATGAAGTAATTGCTGGTTTGAGTGCAATGTTCGTAAGCATAAGTAAAATCGTCGATGATTCGCTGCATGGAAACACCCAGCGGCGAGCGTACTACATCATTTCCCTCGGCGCTGCCGGGCGTAAGGCGCAGAAAGAGGCCTTGTCCGTTAGGGCCGGCATGGGTATAGGAAGCACAGAATAAATGATACAGATTCAGATAGTTGTAGCCACGTATTCCGTATGCTTGAGCCACGATGTCTTCGCATCCAGCGGGCAGCTTATCGGCGTTTGTTATGATTAGATTGCACTGGTCGATAGCTTTGTAGGCGTACGTCCACAAGTAGGTAGCGTAAGCGCTCCACCACCCGTCCACAATGCGAGGATACTGCACATAATTATAGGCAAACATCAGCCAGTTGTAAGTCGAGAAACCATGCGCTCCATCAGTCATTTTGATGTCGTTACCCATTACGTCGAGTGAAATTTCGCCTATGGTCAAATAGCGGTAATCGCCAGTCCAGGCGTATGCACCCATTAAAACGGTATTGGCTGTTTCCTTAGTTTCCAAAATCGTTTCGTCCGTCAAAGAAGTTGCAGGATCTTGGAATAAAGAATCATACGAACATTCCGAAAAAAGGAAAGCCGTCAAAAAGGCAATTATATATACATTCGTTTTCATATATCTATATTTTATATCGTTCAAAAAATCAAAAAGTTAAATTAAGACCAAGGCTAAAAGTTCTCGATGAAGGAATAGACGAGTACAGCAAATATCCTTGAACTCCAAAGATGTCGGTATCGTCGTAGCCTTTGTAGTCGCTGGTAAAGAGCGTGTAAAGATTGTCGGCGGATGCCCATACTTTTGCTTCGGAGAATATTTTTGAAAATGCTCCGAGAGTGTTCGGTAGCGTATATGACAGGGTTATATTCTTCAATTTAAAGTATGTAGCATTGTACAGAAATCTTGTTGAAAGACTGTTCGAGCCAGAAGAGTTGTTTACAGCAAAACGCGGGACGTCGGTCGCCTGTCCTGGTGTAGTCCAGGCTTTTGCAGCGTCGGCGTGCATGTTGTATCCGGGGTTCGAGCCGTCGTGCATAATCGAGGAATACAATCCGTCGTATAATTTTCCGCCGATGCTGTAGTTCAGTTGTATCGACAGGTCGAAGTTTTTATACGAAAAGCTGTTAGTCAATCCTCCAAATACATCGGGAGTTGAACGGCCTTGTTTTTCGAGGGTGGCCTGCGTGTAAACGTTTGTGGTAGTTCTGGCGCCGTCTGATTCAACTTTGTACCAGAGAGGATCTCCGGTTTGCGCATCCACGCCAGCCCAAGTTGGCATGTAAAATTCGTACTGACTTCCGCCCACGCTCCATATCTTTTGATACTCTGTCATAGGCACATCGTCGTCGCCATTCAGGTCTTTGATTTTATCGCTGATGATGGATGCATTGAAATTTGCTTTCCATTTTAAATCGCCTGTCAGAATCACTGCTCCCAGATCAAATTCCAAACCGTAATTGGAAGTTCTGGCAGCATTCATGGTGATCTTATTGAATCCGTTGGACTTTGCCAGCGGATAATCGTAAAGCAGACCGTCGGAAATTTTGTTGAAATAGTCTATCGAGCCATATATTCTTTTCGAGAAACTGAAATCGATTCCGAGATTGAACATGGCTTGTTTTTCCCAGCTCAGGAATAAGTTAGCCAATTGAGTATGTCCTGCGCCGGCATTATTACCGTACAGATAATCAGAAGACACAGTCCAAAGTCCTTGCGAAGCATAGCGTACCAAATCTTTGCTCAGGCTGGTCAAACCGCTTTTATTGCCCGAAGTTCCGTAGCTTAGGCGCAGTTTCAGATTATCAACTATTTCGAGGTCTTTCATAAAACTTTCTTCGGAAATTCTCCATGAAGCTCCCGCGCTCCAGAAAGTTCCCCATTTGGTGTTGTTTCCGAAAATCGAAGAACCGTCGGAACGCAAACTTGCCGAGAAGTTATATTTCTCGGCGAAAGCGTATTCTATGCGTCCGAAGTAAGAAATCAGCACTTCTTTGGTTGTGTTCGACGAGGGAGCGAAAGAACCTGAGGCTGCGGCCAATTCCTGCATGTTGCCCAACAAATCTCGTCCTCCGGCGTAAAGCGATTCGTAGGTGCTTTCCCAGTATTCCATTCCGAGCAAAGCGCTAATGTTGTGATCTTTGGCGAAGGTTCGAGAGTAAGTCAGCGTATTGGTGCTGGTGTACATCAAATCGGTATTGTGATATTTGTCCAAACGACCCTTGTAAGGGGGTCCGTTTCCGTGCAATTTATTCCAATAACGATGTTCGTCCGTAGTAACAAAGTCCGGAGAAAGTACTGTTTTGAAATTCAGGCCTTCCAATAGAGTAAAGTTAGCATAAGCCGAGGCCAGCACTCTGTAGAATTTGCTTCTGTGCGCGTCCATGTAAGGGATTGCCAGCGGATTAAAGTCCAAGTTCACCGGATTCACGAAGTTGTATTGTTTTTGACCGCTTGCATCAAGAACAGGATTTCCCTGTTGATCAACTACATAAATCGGAATTGCATTTGAAAACATCAAAGCGTTGTTGATAGGCGAAGCGCCTGCCGAGCCTGCTACTGTTGTGTTTTGGATGGAGTGAGTAAAAGAAACATTCAGTCCTGTTTTAAACCACGGAGTAGCCTGAGTGTTAATGTTTAACTTCCCTGAATAGCGTTTGAAATCGCCTGCCGGAGCGATACCATTCTGATTGGTGTATCCTGCGGAAAAAAAGTAGTCTGATTTATCCGAAGCGCCGCTCACATTCAGGTTATAATCTAAGGATGGCGCTGTTTTGAAAACCTCGTCTTGCCAGGTATTGTCCACCACAATAGCAGCTCCGCTTACCGGATTTCCACTGGCGTCCAAGGGATTGTCCAAGTTATAGGGATTGTGAGTCAGCGAACCTTGAGTCTTTTTATTTGCGGAAATCACGCTTTCACCTGCGTTTAAATATCCGTTGAACAATTGCTTGTAGAGCGAGGCGGAACTCATTGTTTCGTATGCTTTTGCAAGCGAAGTCCAGGAATGACGCAGACTGAAGTTTACCTTTGCTTTACCGGCTTTTCCGCTTTTGGTGGTAATCACTACCACGCCGTTTGCGGCTCTCGAACCGTACAGAGCTGCGGCGGCAGCATCTTTCAAAATCGTTACCGACTCAATATCACTTGGATTGATGGCCGCCATGATGTTACTGCTCGATTCGTGATTATAGGCGATTTCGCTGTATTCAGTAGTTGTAACAGGAACTCCATCAACCACATACAAAGGTTCGTTGGATGCGCTCAGCGAACCGGAACCTCTGATACGAAAATTTGTGGCCGAGCCGGGTTGTCCCGACGAGGAAATCACTTGAACTCCTGCTACTTGTCCGGCCAAAGATTTGTCGAATGAAGCTGCCGGAGCGCGAAGCATATCTCCATTCACATTTACAGCCGAACCGGTAAAAGCCGATTTTTTGACCGTACCGTAAGCTACCACCAAAACCTCGCTCAGCGAAGTGGCTTCCTCGCTCAGCGACACGTTTATCTCGGTACGTCCGCCAAGCAATTCTTCGCGAGTTTCGTATCCGACAAAAGTGAAAACAAGCGTAGCTTCCGCCGGCGCGCTGATGCTGTATTCGCCTGTGTTACCGGTTGTTGCAGATACGCTGCTTCCTTTTACAACGACGGTTACTCCGGGCATCGATTGTCCGGAATTTGAATCGCTCACCTTTCCGGTGATCCTCGTTTGGGCTGAAGCCCATTCTGATCCTGCTAAAAATACAGTCAGGAACAGTAAAATAAATCGTTTCAACATACATTAAAAAGATTAGTTAGTAAATAATTTGTTGTTTTGTGGTTTTGCATATCCAAGTCAAGGTATTGAGATAGTGATAAATATATCTTTATATTTCCCGACGTATATGCACAAAAATGCCGCTTCGAGCAAAAGCCCGAATTTACAGTCAAAAGGAAAAAATGAAGATAATTTTCGGAATAATCCGTAGAAATTTTGGAAGAGAAAGTGTTTGAACGACAGGAAAAATTGCCTATCTTGACGCGCGACTTGCGTCGGTGAGTTGTGTGTGTGTGTGTGTGTGTGTGTGTGTGTGTGTGTGTGTGTGTGTGTGTGTGTGTGTGTGTGTGTGTGTGTGTTAGCAAAATATTTCGGATTTGCAAATATTTCGCACACTTTTTTACAGACAGATTCGTAAGATGCTTGCACAGCGACAGATTCGTTGTAAATGGAAATGCAGTCGCCAAGCATACATTCGATGCTCTTACGATTTTTCAAATCCATACGACAATTTTTGTCGATATTTAAGCTTTTTACAAAGATACACATAAAAAACACAGTTTAATCAGGCAATAAGGCAATAAAATGTAATTTCACCTAAATGCTTATTCTGATGCAAATGTAATGATTTTTTTGGAGTCAGGAACCAGGAAACAAGAGTCAGGATTGCTACGCAGGCTGATTCGATACATAGCTGCTGTTTGACAAATTTATGTACTTTTACGCCGCTAATTGTAATGATGATGAACTTGAAACAAGGTTATACAAAAGAACAGTATCCTTTCCCTGTGAAGCGATACTGCCAGATACTCGAACTGAAAGCAAGCGATTCGGGTATAGAGGAATACAGATATTGGCATCGGAGCGAAAACATCTGGAAAGAAATTCCCGAAGGAATCCGCCGAGCCGGAATATTGGATATGGAAATATATCTGCATGGAGCTGTGGCTTTTATGATAGTAGAAACTCCGATAGACTTCGATTGGGACGAGGCTTTCGGACGTTTGGCTTCGTTTGAGCGACAGTCGGAATGGGAAGAATTTGTGGCTCGATTTCAGCAAGTTGAACCAGGAAAACGTTCCGACCAGAAATGGACGCTGATGGAACGTGTTTTCAGTCTAAATAGTTGATTATATTTCATCAAGCATGAAATATTTTTTGATTGCCTGCGGCTCTTTGGCCGTGGGGCTTGGAATATTGGGAATATTTTTGCCGGTTTTGCCCACCACGCCTTTTTTGCTCTTAGCTGCAGCATGTTACGCGAAAAGTTCGCCGCAATTGTCGGCAAAACTCAACAATAACAAATATTTAGGTCGATATATCCGCGATTATAGGGAAAATCGAGGCATAAAACGTTCAATTAAAACCCGTGTTATCGTGATGTTATGGCTCGGTCTTGGTTCGAGTATCTTGATATTTCTTTTTAAAAATCCTTGGATTTCAGTAATTCTCGCCTGCATCGGCATAGCGGTTACGATTCATATTCTGTCGCAAAAATCTATCTAATCAGCAGATATTCACTTACCTTCTAAGTTCAAAATTTTGTCCGAGATATTTGCGACGCACCTCCGGATTGGACGCAAGTTCTTCGGGAGTGCCGGCCATCAGGATGTTACCCTCGTACAATAAATATGCGCGGTCGGTGATAGCCAAGGTTTCGTGAACGTTGTGGTCGGAAATAATCACACCTATATTCTTTTCTTTCAGCCGTTTCACTATCGATTGTATGTCCTCGACCGCAATGGGATCCACTCCGGCAAAAGGCTCGTCGAGCAGTACAAATTTAGGGTCGATAGCCAAAGCTCGCGCAATTTCACAACGACGGCGCTCGCCTCCAGATAGTTGTATTCCATAGCTTTTACGCACACGACCAAGACCAAATTCCGAAATCAGCATTTCAAGTCTGTCCTGTTGTTGTTTTTTACTGAACTTGGTCATTTCCAGCACAGCCCGAATATTGTCCTCCACACTAAGTTTACGAAATACCGAGGCTTCCTGCGCCAGATAGCCCAAACCTCTTTGCGCTCTGCGATATACAGGCTCCTTGGTTATTTCTGTTTCATCAAGAAAAGTCTTTCCACCGTTTGGTTTTATCAGTCCGGCAATCATATAGAAGGACGTAGTTTTACCGGCGCCGTTAGGACCAAGCAGTCCTACTATCTCTCCCTGAAACACTTCCATAGATACGCCTTTCACCACCGTGCGCGCTCCGTATTTCTTTACTAAATTTTCAGCATATAAACGCATGACGAACAATCGTTATTAACAGGTTGCCGGCTGTCGGGCAATGTAGCCAGAGGCATAAACCGGCTCGCAAAAGTACGAAAAATATAAAAGATTATCTTTGCGAAGCGAAGGCTTAGGCTCAATTACGCGAAACACACTGATATAATGATTGTAAAATATATGCAGACATGAATCTGAATCTTAAAAATCCACTGATAATATTCGACATCGAATCCACAGGACTTGACGTGTCTAAAGACCGTATAGTCGAAATATCTGCCCTGAAAATCTTTCCTGATGGCCGAGAAGATCTTCGTACTCGCAGGCTCAATCCGGGAATACCTATATCGCCCGAAGCAACAACAATACACGGAATTAGGGATGAGGACGTGAAGGATTGTCCTATATTCAAAGCTATAGCCAAAAATCTGGCTACTTTCCTCGAAGGTTGCGATTTGGCCGGATACAACTCGCTGAAATTCGACCTCCCGCTTCTGGCTGAAGAGTTTCTGAGAGTGGGAATTAGCATCGATTTCCACAAACGCAAAATGATTGACGTGCAAAATATCTTCCACAGAATGGAACAGCGAACACTCGTGGCGGCATATAAATTCTACTGTAACAGCGACTTGGAAAAGGCGCACAGCGCCGAAGCAGACGCTATTGCAACTTACGAGGTGCTGAAAGCGCAACTCGATAAATATTCCGACTTGCAAAATGAAGTGGATTTTCTGGCCGAATTTTCGACCCGCACAAGAAATCTCGATTATGCCGGACGAATCGTCGAAGGCGAAAACAAAGAAGCAAGCTTTAATTTCGGCAAGTATAAAGGACGGAAAGTGAGAGAAGTACTTGTAACCGACCCCGCTTACTACTCATGGATGATGAACGGCGATTTTACGCTCGACACCAAACGAGTGCTAACCGAAATACGCCTCAGTATTAAATAATTAATCCAACATTAAATAATATTTAAAAAATATGTACTTCGGCTCAATCTTCGGCAATATCATGAGAAATACGCCTCCTATCGTAAAAAATCTCATCATCATAAATGCCCTGATGCTTCTGGCAACTTTTGCATTTAAACACATCATGGTAAGTAACTTTGCCCTGTTTTATCCCGAAAGCCCGCTTTTCCGTCCATATCAACTTTTTACTTACATGTTTATGCACGGAGGATTTACCCATTTTTTCTTTAACATGTACGCACTGTGGATGTTCGGGCAAGTAATCGAAAATGCCTGGGGAGGACGGCGCTTTTTGTTTTACTATCTCGTAACCGGACTTGGCGCAATGCTTTTGCACCTTGTGGTGTTGTGGATACAGATGTCGAGCATCGAACGCGCAATGGATCCTACTCTGCTGGAACAGTTGAGATTAGAATTGACTCGCGGACAAGCGCTGGAAATGCTCAACGACGGAACGATATATTCTATCGCACCCGAATGGTCGAAAATGATGCTCATTCCTACACTTGGCGCCTCCGGAGCGGTGTTTGGAGTGCTGCTTGCTTTCGGAATGATGTTTCCCGAAACGCGATTGATGTTGATTTTTCCCCCTATACCTCTCAAAGCCAAATGGCTTGTAATAGCTTATGGAGTATTGGAATTATGTCTGGCCTTCGCACAACCCGGCAGTAGCGTAGCGCATTTCGCCCACCTCGGAGGTATGCTCTTCGGACTTGTAATAATAAAATATTGGCAATCAAAAAGAACACTTTATTGACTTTTGGACTATTGGACTATTGGACTATTAGACTATTGGAGTATTAGACTATTGGACTATTGGACTGTTAGACTATTGGACTATTGGACTATTGGACTATTGGACTATTGGACTATTAGACGGTTAGAATGAGCTCGTCAAACCAGCCTGCGCAGCTAATATCCAAAAGTCTAACAGTCTAACAGTCTAACAGTCCAAAAAAAGTCTAACAGTCCAAAAGTCTAACAGTCCAAAAGTCTAACAGTCTAACAGTCCAAAAGTCCAAAAAAAGTCTAACAGTCCAAAACAATCTGTTTAAAAAGAAATTCTCTTTTTTCGCCGTTTTCGGTTTCGAGTACCAATTCACCCGAATCGTAAATATCGGCAATACGTGCGCAGAATCGCTCTCCTTGTGGAGTTATGTAAGCGTGATAGCCTGTTTTACAGTACAGTTTATCGAAATATCCCTTTTGCACTTCGGAATATTCGCCTTTTCGCAACTGTTCGTAATATTCGGAGAAAATGTGTAAAATCGACGATAGAATTGCTTCTGTGTCATGCACTTTACCTGTTTCCACGAACAGAGAAGTGGCATTTGGCGCTTCGGGCGAAAATTGCGATTGATTGATATTGACGCCCGCGCCTATCACCGAAAACAAGAGTGAATCGCCTGAAAAAGAATGTTCAAGAAGAATGCCGGCAAGTTTACGTCCTTCTGTGTATATATCGTTAGGCCATTTGACAGAACATGGAATTATGTCATCCATAGCTTTAACTACCGATAGACCAAAGGCTTTGGATAGAATAAATAGCTTGTGAACAGGGATGAAATGCGGACGAAGTATCAGTGTAAAAGTAAGATTTTTACCCGGTTCGCTTTCCCAGACATTATTACGCTGGCCGCGTCCGGCGGTTTGATTTTCGGTAATCGTTACCGTGCCTTCTGAGGCTCCGGCGGAGGCGAGCCTGACCGCTTCGCTATTGGTCGATTCGAGACTTTGATAATGTTTTATATTGAATAGCATTTATTTAGATGTAAATGAACACAAAAAGGGCGTCGGAAATTTCCCGACACCCTTGAGATTTTTTGCCTCGTGCCGATTACGCTTGCGGAAGAACCGAAACGTATGATTTGTTGCCGATTTTCTTTTTGAAAACCACAACGCCGTCGCTCAGCGCGTACAAGGTATGATCTCTGCCGATTCCTACGTTGTCGCCGGGGTGATGAACTGTACCGCGTTGACGAACTAAAATATTGCCGGCTATAACCACCTGACCGCCAAATTTCTTTATTCCAAGGCGTTTACTGTGTGAGTCGCGTCCGTTCTTTGAACTGCCGACGCCTTTCTTGTGTGCCATATCTCAATAAATCTCCGATAAATTAAACGTTAATACTTTCAATTTGAATTTGCGTATATTGCTGACGATGACCTCTTTTCACCTTATAGCCTTTTCTACGCTTTTTCTTGAACACGATTACCTTGTCGCCTTTAACGTGTTTCAATACTTTGGCTTTTATTGTGGCAGCTTCTAACATAGGTGTGCCAACACTTACCTGACCGTCATTATCAATTAGCAGAACTTTATCGAAGCTTAAAGAGTCGCCTTCGGCTTGCTCCAGACGGTGTACGAAGAGCTTCTGTTCTTGTGCAACCTTGAATTGCTGCCCTGCTATTTCTACAATTGCGTACATCAATTTATTAATTATTAATCATTAATACTAATATCTCGAAAAAAATCGAGCTGCAAAGGTAAACATATTTTTCGATTCAGCAAATTCTTTTTTGAAAAAAGATTCAGGATTGCAAGAACCAAGAGCCAGGACGCTACGCAGGCTGGCTTGATGAATTTTTAATTGTAAAAGCCATACTGCGTAGCGTCCTAATTCTTGGTTCTTGCAATCTTGAATCATCCAGACTGCGTAGCGTCTTGGCTCTTGGCTCTTGAAATCTTGGCTCTCAATCCAAAACCATTTTTCTGACTTTATCCAGTCCTTCTATCAGGGCGTCTATTTCGCTGTATGTATTGTAAAACACCCACGAAGCCCGCACAAGCCCGTTGATTCCGTAGTGTCGCATGACGGGTTCGGCGCAGAGTTGGCCTACACGTACGGCTATGCCCATTTTATCTAAAATTTCACCGGCGTCGGCCGGATGAACCCCGTCGAGCAGAAAGGAAGCTATACCTGTTTTATCTTTTGCCGTGCCGAAGATACGAATCCCCGGCACTTTCGATAATGCTGTGAAAGCGTAATCGTTAAGTTCCATTTCGCGGGCATGGATTTTGTCTCGACCCAATTTGTCCAAATAATCCAAAGCCTCGCCCAGAGCTGTTGCGCCGACGTAATTTGCAGTGCCGGCCTCGAATTTCAAGGGCAGTTCGGCGAAACGTGTTTCGGCAAAACTTACGGAGCTAACCATATCGCCGCCGTATTGCCAAGGTGGAAGTTCCTCGAGCAGACGTTCTTTTCCATATAAAACTCCGATTCCTGTGGGACCATAGATTTTATGTCCCGAAAAAGCATAAAAATCGAAATCGGAGGCAACAAGGTCTATATCGGCATGTTGCACGCCTTGAGCGCCGTCCACAAAAACGGGAACGCCGTGTCTGTGAGCTATTTTCACAATCGTATCGAGAGGATTCACCGTACCTAAGACATTGGAAACCTGAGCTACGGCAAGAAGTTTGGTTCGCTCGTTCAGCAGTTCGTCGAGCAGGTCGATTCTCAAACATCCCTCCTCGTCGAAAGGCAGCATCCTGATTTTGGCGCCCTTGCGGAAGCAGATTTGCTGCCATGGAACTAAGTTGGAATGATGTTCCGATTCGCTCACCAAAATTTCGTCGCCCGGCTTCAAGTACTTTTCGCTGAACGAGTAAGCCACCAAATTTACCGAAGCCGTCGTTCCTGAAGTAAAAATTATTTCCGAAGCGCTTTTCGCTTTTACGAAACTGCGAACTCTTTCACGTGCCGATTCGTACATCTCTGTACACAAGTTGCTCAATTTGTGCACGCCTCGATGTATGTTCGAGTTACATTTTTCGTAGATTTCTCTTTCCTTGTCGATTACAGCCAAAGGTTTTTGAGTTGTGGCGGCGTTATCGAGATACGCCAGCTTGCGTCCGTAAACCCGTTCGCCGAGTACAGGAAAGTCCTGTCTTATTTTTTCGAGATCAAACATCTTATTGTCATGTTTTTATTCCCAATCGGGCATAAGTTTCCTTTAAACTTCTTTCGTTATCGGATATTATCAGAAGTACATCGTTGGCTTCCAGCTCGGTCGAACCCGTCGGAACGAAATAATGCTCGCCCCGCTTGACCATAACCACCAGCGTCCTTTCTGGCATGGGCATATCCATGATTCTGTTTCCGCGCGCCAGATGTTGAGGAAATATCGTTATCTCGGACATAGAGGATTTTATGTCCTCCGGAAGTTCGAGTTCAAACGACGATAGTTTGTGTTTTCGTTTATTTTCGCCGGCCAAACCCAAAAATCTCGCCATAGCCGATACGCTTGTGCCTTGTACTAACAAGGAGACTAAGGTAACGAAAAACACTATATTGAAAATAGTCTGTGCATGAGGTAGTCCCGATGTCAGCGGATATGTGGCGAAAATTATCGGAACTGCGCCGCGAAGCCCGACCCACGAGACGTAGTGCTTGGCTTTGATGCTCATACGTCGAAATGGAATCAAACAGAGCCAGACGGCAACCGGTCGCGATACGAAAATCATGAAAACACTCACTGCCAGGCCGATTCCGGCTACCGGCAATAATTCCTTCGGATTTACCAACAAGCCGAGCGCCAGGAACATAACTATCTGAAACAGCCAGGCCATCCCGTCCATGAAACTTTTCGACGGACGTTTGTGAACGAACTTGGAATTGCCCACCACCAAGCCACTGACGTAAACGGCTAAGTATCCGTTACCTTTCAGGTCGTTGGTTATAGAAAATATTATAAACATCGTAGTCAGAAGCAGTACCGGATACAGAGCTGCGTTGTCCAGATTGATTTTATTGATGATACGCACGACTAAACGTCCGAAGAAATATCCGAGTACCGCACCCAGAGTCAATTGCATCAAGAAGTTTCCGATGATTACGAAGATATTGCCTCCACCGGTTTTTATTATCTGGATAAGCATGATTGTCAGTAGATAAGCCATCGGGTCGTTACTACCGCTTTCGAGTTCGAGCAATGGACGCAGCCGTTCCTTGAGCGCCAATCCTTTAGACCCCAATATGGCGAATACCGAGGCCGAATCGGTGGACGACATCACCGAAGCCAGCAACATAGCCTCGAAAAGCGAAAAGGTAATGGTGATAAAGAAATGATTTGTAAGCCAATATATAAACAATCCCGTTACGAGAGCCATGAGAAAAACTCCCGCCGTGGCCAGAGAAATTCCTTGCCAAATCACCGGCCTGATTTCGGTGTATTTAGTATCCATCCCGCCGGAAAACAGTATGATATTCAATGCCAACACGCCGATAAACTGAGCTGCTTCGGGACTTGAAAATTCGAGACCGAAACCGTCGTGGCCGAATAACATGCCCACTCCCAGAAATAAAACCAGAACGGGAACGCCAAATTTATACCCCGTTTTGCCTGCGAAAATGCTTACGAAAAGCAAGAGGGAGCCTACAAGAATTATATTATCGACGGATAAAGACATTTATTCTATTTACGTTTTACATATTATAATGAACCTGCGAAATATTCACCGCAAAGTTAATAATTTTTGATTTCAAAGCCAGGTTTGCAAAACCTTGGCAAAAATAAAACGTAAGGGACATGAATAATGTTAATAGCATACGAAAAATGCCGATTGGCATACAGGTTTTTGAAAAAATGCTGAAATTTTAAATGACTTTGAAGCATTGCCGGCAAAGATTTGTTTTTTATGCCTGAAAATAAACATATTAGCCTTCAATCGCTTTTCATTGCTTTGTTATAGCAGCGGCGACACAAAGCTTCGTAACTGTCTTTTTCTCCAAGCAGTACTAAACTATCGCTATTCACCAAACGATGAGTAAATTGCGCCCAGTTACCACAACGCATACAGATGGCGTGCACTTTGGTAATATGTTCAGCTATCGAAAGTAAGCCCGGCATTGGGCCGAAAGGCTGTCCGAGATAATCCATATCCAAACCGGCAACGATGACACGTATCCCCGAATCGGCCATGCGACGACAAACATCAATCAATCCCTGATCAAAAAACTGAGCCTCATCTATGCCAACTACTTCTACATTAGCCGAAAGCAGTAATATATTTCCTGACGAATTTACAGGAGTAGAAAGAATACTGTTGGAATCGTGCGAAACTACCTCATTTTCAGAATATCGCACATCAAATTGAGGTTTGAAAATTTCGGTCTTTTTGTTAGCGTATTTGGCTCGACGCAAACGCCGGATCAATTCTTCGGTTTTGCCCGAAAACATTGAACCGGTAATTACCTCTATCAGACCTCTTTTATCGGTGTTTTCCAAAAACATTTACTTATCTCCAATCATGATTTTTTCGACAGCCGCGTCGATGCGTTTCAGCGTTTCCTCCTGGCCTATGGTCGCCGTTATTTCAAACATGCTCGGCCCCATGCTCGCGCCAACTATGCACAGACGAAAAGCGTTCATCACCCGTCCAATTTTAAATTGACTTACATTAATCCATTCATGTACAGCCTGCTCACTCAGCTCGGCAGTGAAGGGTGAAACCTCTTGCAGAATCTCGGCCAAAGCCTTCATTTGTTCGCCGGTATTTTCGTCAACAAACTTTTTCACAGCCTTTTCGTCGTAGCTTTCCGGAGCGACGAAAAAATACGACGACAGCGACCAAAAATCCGAAACAAATGTCGCACGCTCCTTTATCAGTCCGCAAACCTTCGCAACATACTCTGCCGATGCGCTTATTCCCCGCTCGACAAGTTCAGGCATAAAAAGCTGAGCAAGCTCCTCATTGTTACGTATTTTCATATACTGTTGATTGAACCATTTTGCTTTATCGGGATTAAATCGCGCTCCCGACTTCACCACTCTGTCCAAATCGAACAATTGCGTCAGCTCGTCCTTTGTAAAGATTTCCTGGTCGATACCCGGATTCCATCCCAACAGCGCAAGAATATTTACAAAAGCCTCCGGAAAATATCCATCCTCGCGATAAGCTCTCGTAAGCTCGCCTTCAGCCGAAGTCCATTTCAGCGGAAAGACGGGAAATCCAAGTCTATCGCCGTCGCGTTTGCTCAGTTTACCTTTGCCGTCGGGTCTGAGAAGCAGCGATAAATGAGCGAATTGTGGACGTTCAGCTTCCCATCCGAAAGCCCGATACAGCAAAACGTGCAAGGGCAGCGAAGGCAACCATTCCTCGCCGCGTATAACATGAGTGATTTCCATCAAACGGTCGTCCACAATATTTGCCAGATGATAGGTTGGCAATTCGTCGATTTTTTTCCACAACACTTTGTCGTCCAGCACAGAAGTATTCACCGACACTTCACCGCGCACCATATCGTTGATTGTAACCGTTTCGTTTGCGGGAATCATAAATCGCACCACCCAGTCATTTGTTTCTTTTTTAAGACGTTCGCTTTCTTCCGGCGCAAGCGCAAGCGAAGTCCGCAGTTTATATCTTAGTTCATGATTATAGATAAACGTCTTACCTTCAGCCTCATATTGTTTACGTAGTGCGTCGAGTTCTTCGGGTTTATCAAAAGCGTAATACGCAAAACCATCGTTCACCAATTGTTCGGCGAACTTGAAATATATCTCTTTACGTTCCGACTGACGATACGGTGCGTGCGGGCCGCCAAGTCCCGGTCCTTCGTCGAAATCGATTCCGCACCATTTCAAGGATTCAATGATATAATCCTCAGCGCCAGGCACAAAACGCGCCGAATCGGTATCTTCGATACGCAGAATGAAATCGCCTCCGTATTTTCGTGCAAACAGCCAGTTAAACAGGGCGGTGCGAACGCCGCCGATATGCAAAGGTCCGGTAGGACTTGGAGCAAAACGTACTCTAATTTTATTCATCTTTATATTTATGGTTTCTGAACATATTTTCCATGATATTAATCAATCTTTCAAAATGTTAACATTAAATTTGACGGCGTAAAGTTATAAATTTTTGACAAAAGTGAGATCTTTGTTGGTTCCGACACTCGAAACTAAGATTCGGAAGCCGTCAATATATAAATTTAAAAAAGTTATCAACAGGTTTTTTATCTGTTTTTCAGCTATATTAACCTTTTCTGTTGATAACTTTTCGCCATCAGACTTTCGATTTGTAAGCAAGGTTTGTTTGGGTATCAAAAAAACACTTTACCTTTGCCACGATTTTTAAACTTACAACGAAAGTATATATGGAAACTTTATTCGCTAATATTTCTTCGATCGGCCTTTACAAGGGGGCGGGGGGAATTATGTTATTAGCTAATACTTTGTATATACAGAGAGAGAGAGAGAGAGAGAGAGAGAGAGAGAGAGAGAGAGAGAGAGAGAGAGAGAGAGTAGATCAAGCAGTTACGTTATTTCGGGCGCAACTATCCCTTCACACATTCACCACATATTTTGTATTGCGTTTTCTATGGAAAGCCTTGGCGCGGCTTGGTTTTGGTGTATCTTTGATTCATTGAAACCGATTCTTGCCGTGCCAATTTTGCTTTGCCTTAATTATAAATTAACAACTTTTTTTTATTTCTAATTAAATTATTTAGCCATGAGAGTAAAAATCTTAAAAATTTCAAATTTATTTCTTGCTGTGGCGGCGATAACGGTAGTTTTAGCCTATTCGTGCAAGAACGAGGACGACAAATCCTCGAACAAGCCATACGACCCTTCCAGACCGGTGGTGCTGGACTCGTTTTATCCCGATTCCGGTGGTATGGCGACTAAGATAATTATGACCGGAAGTAACTTTGGTAATGATGCTTCGGCAATCAAAGTTTATTTCAATCAGAAACGAGCTGCAATAGTTTCGAGCAATGGAACTCAGCTCTTTGTGATAACTCCGAAACAGCCCGGCGACACTTGCACGATTTCGGTAGTCGTAGGCAACGATTCGGTGATCAGCGATCACAAGTTCAGATACCGCACTTCGGTAACGGTTACAACGGTAGTCGGTCAAAAGGGAACAGGCGAGTTCAAAGCCGGAACTTTGGCCGAAGCAACTTTCGATAAACCAAGGTTTTTGTGCGTGGATGCAGAAGATAATCTTTTCCTCGCGCACTGGGATAATCCCAAGAACATTGTCATTATCAATCAAAGGAAAAATTATGTAGCTGAACTTGTTAATGCGGGCGACAGAGCAAATGTGCCGGCTCCCGATGCTTCCGGAAAAGTAATACTTGTGCCTCTGGATGGAGGTTACAATTACTATGGTTTCGACCCTGATGCTCAATGGGCTGCAAAAAGATTAACTATGCTGCGTCCAACGACGGAAGAAGTAACGGCCGGAAAACTTGATTATACTATCAATTGGAAACATGGTTTTGCAACTAACGAAATCGACGGACTGATTTATACCCGTGCTTATGATGGTCAGCTCATCCGTTTCAATCCGATAACCAGAGCGGGAGAACGTGTTACTTCGGATATTTTGATGCCCGATACCGACTCGTATCTGCTCTTTCATCCCGACGATAAAAATATTTTGTACTTAACGTATCCTGCAAAGCATGTGGTATATACATACAATCTGGATACGGGCGAACATTTGAGATATGCCGGTTCGCTGAATGTGTCCGGATGGAGAGACGGAGACAGGCTCGATGCCGAATTAAATTCGCCTCGACAGATAGTTTTCGACGAAGAGCGGGCAATAGTCATTGCCGACGAAGGTAATCACTGCATACGGAAAATCACTCCCGACGGAATTGTTACAACCGTCATAGGCATGGGCGGAAAATCGGGCTATCAGGATGGAAATCCCGACGATGCTTTGTTCAATCGCCCCACAGGAATAGCTATAGATTCTGATTACAATATCTATATAGCTGATTCTGAAAATAATTGTATCCGAAAACTTGCGATAGAATAATCTAAATATTGAAAATAATGAAAAACATTTTAGTAAGTTTATCCTTGTGTTTGCTTTCATTTGCAGCACAGGCGCAAAGCTATAACATGAGCGGTACGGTGTACGACAACACCGGCGAAACTCTGCCCGGAGTTACGGTTATGATAAAAGGCTCGAGTGTGGCTACTATGACCAACACCGAAGGTAAATTCCAAATCAAAGCCTCGAAAGGCGACATTATCCTTTTTTCGATGATAGCTTTCAAAGACGTTGAATATAAGGTTGAACAGGAAGAACGTGGACTCGAAATCAGATTTTCGAGCGTAACTGAACTCGACGAAGTTGTGGTAACAGGCTTGTCCACGCAACGAAAAATCAGCGTTGTGGGCGCCATCACTTCCGTCAAAGTATCAGAAATACAAACTCCTGCTACTTCGCTGACAAATATGATGGGCGGACGTATGCCGGGGGTAATTTCTATGATGTCGAGCGGCGAACCGGGGAAAAATATTTCCGAATTTTGGATTCGCGGTATCGGTACTTTCGGCGCTAACGCTTCGGCTTTGGTGCTGATTGACGGTCTGGAAGGCGACATCAATTCGGTGGATCCGGCCGACATCGAAAGTTTTTCTATTCTGAAAGACGCATCGGCTACGGCGGTCTATGGTGTTCGCGGAGCTAATGGAGTGGTTATCATCACAACAAAACGCGGAAAAAGCGAAAAATTGAAAATTACTGCCCGCGCTAACTGGACTCTGTCGAATCTAAATAGAATGCCCGAATATCTTGAGGCTTACGACTATGCAATGCTTGCTAACGAAGCCAGAGTGGTGCGCGGCGATGAACCTCTGTACAACGCTCTCGAAATGGATCTTATTAAATATGGGCTTGACCCCGATTTGTATCCAAATGTAAATTGGCAAGATGAAATCATGAAACGTAATGGATTTCAGCAGACTTACTATCTCAGCGGACAGGGAGGTGGCGAATTTGCCCGTTACTTCATCAGTCTTGGACTTTCAAACGAAGCGGCTGCATACAAAACCGATCCGAAAAGTCCTTACGGTAAAGGTATTGGATACAACACCTATAACTTCCGTACGAATTTGGACATCAATCTGGCGAAAAACACCAGCGTTTATTTTGGCGTCGATGGTTATCTGACCTTAAAAAAACAGCCGGGCTTTGCCAATACCGACGTCCTGTGGTACGCACAGTCGCGTTTGACTCCGCTCACCATTCCGACGAAATATTCGACGGGACAGCTTCCGGCATACGGCCCGAACGATAGCTATTCGCCTTATGTAATGCTGAATCATACAGGCACTTCGACAAATCAAACTTTTACCGGAAATATGACCTTAGCTTTGATTCAGGATTTTTCGGCAGTAGTCAAAGGATTGAAAGCAAAAATACAGGGAGCATATAATACAAAATCGTATTTCGATGAAATGCGCAGCGTTATGCCCGAAATGTATGCTGCAACCGGACGAAACGTGAATGGAGCTTTGCAGCTGGCAAAAAGAGTGGAAGCAGTATCGGCGCAATACTCGGCAAGTCAGCGTCAATACAGAAAATATCACCTCGAAGCAAATATCAATTACGAAAGAAAATTCGGCGACGCTCACAATGTTTCTGCTCTGGTTTACTACTACATGAGCGACAGCAAAGATACTTACGATACGTATAATTCCGGCATCAATGCAAGTATGGCCGCCATCCCGAAAAGGTATCAGGGTTTGTCGAGTCGTATAGGCTACGGATTTCGTGATACTTATATGATTGACGTCAATTTCGGTTACACCGGCTCCGAAAATTTTCAGCCCGGACGGCAATTCGGTTTCTTCCCTTCGGTGGCCGGAGGATGGGTGATTACAAACTACGAATTTGTGAAAAAGACTGTCCCATGGCTGACTTTCCTGAAAATAAGAGCTTCGCACGGTTCGGTGGGTAACGACCGTATGTTCGGTTGGCGTTTCCCCTATCTTACCCTGGTAAACGAATCAGCTTCAACCGGATGGTCGGGAAGTTACTATGGCAATACCGGCATAAGCGAATCCTCCATCGGAGCCGATAATCTGATGTGGGAAAGCTCGTTGAAATCAGACCTCGGTATCGAGGGACGATTATTTAAGGATAAATTCTCGTTCGTAGTGGACTTTTTTAACGATCAACGTGATGGAATTTTCCAGCGTCGCGCACAGATTCCCGGATACGCCGGACTGCTTGCAATGCCCTACGGAAACGTCGGAAAAATGAGAAGCTACGGTTCTGAGGGAAATTTCTCGTTTACGCACTCTATCACCGAGCATCTTAGCTTTTCTATACGTGGGAATTACACCTTCTCCACAAACGAAATCCAAAATTGGGAGCAGACCATCCCGAAATATGAATATCAAAAGTATAACGGATATATTAACAGTGTAACCAGAGGTTACATTGCCGTTGGATTGTTCCGCGACGAACAGGACGTGGTAAGCAGTCCGGTACAAAGTTTCGGAATCCCCTGTTTGCCGGGCGACATCAAATACAAAGACGTGAACGGCGACGGAGTAATAAATACCGACGATATGGTACCTCTGTCGCATCCCACCTATCCTTCTCTGATGTACGGTTTTGGAGGCGAAATCAAATACAAAAACTTCACCTTCGGAATACTATTCAAAGGAACAGGCAAAACCGATTTCTATCATGTAGGACAAGGCGGTAACGGCATGGGCTATGTACCTTTTCATGGAATGCAGGTCGGCAATGTGCTTACCATAGTTAATGACCCTGCTAATCGCTGGATACCGGCCTCGTACTCAGGAAATCCAGCAACGGAAAACCCTAACGCTCGTTTCCCGCGTTTGACTTATGGACATAACGCAAACAACTCGCAGCTTTCTACTTGGTGGAAAGGCGATAGCCGTTATCTCCGCCTGCAGGAAATTACCCTGAACTACAATCTTAAAAACGATTTCGTAAAAAGAATCGGCTTAACTTCTGTCGATTTTCAATTTGTTGGCTCAAACCTTTATGTTTGGGACAAAGTGAAACTCTGGGATCCGGAACAAGCGAATCGCAACGGCGAAGCATATCCAATTCCAGCTCGTTATACCTTCCAAGTGTATCTTAACTTTTAAAAAATAAATAAAATGAAATATTCAAAAACCCTAATTTTCCTTGCCGTCCTCATATCGACGACAATCGGTTTTCATTCCTGTAAATTTCTGAATGTAAACGATTATTTTGAGGAAACACTGAAATACGATTCCGTATTTCACAACAAAAGAAATATCGAACGTTACATGTGGGGAGTTGCCGCAAAATTCCCCGACGAGGGAGCAATATTCGGCAACAATTATACTCCCGGAATCTTTGCCAGCGACGAGGGCTTCAACCTTTACTACACAAGTGAATTTCACGGAATAGCATACGTCCTTGGCGAAGTAACCCCTACAAATCTGTACGACATGAATATCTGGGACAGAATGTACCAGATTATCCGCTCGGCAAACACCATAATGATCAGAATGGACGAAGCACCCGACCTCGACGCCATCGATAAACGCGAGATACTGGGCTATGTTTTATTCATCCGAGCCTACGCTTACTATCATCTGCTGATGGCCTACGGACCTGTGGTTCTGCTTGGCGACGACCTGATGGAAACTAATGCCGAATCGGAATACTACAATCGCGCAAGAGCTACCTACGACGAATCGGTAGAATACATTTGCGCCGAATTGGAAAGAGCTTCCGAATATCTTCCGCCTTCGCAACCTGTGTCATACTTCGGACGTCCAACTCAGGGCGCCGCCTTCGGATTGATAGCCCGTCTGCGTCTGCAACACGCAAGCCCTCTGTATAATGGAGGAGACGCCGCGCGCAAATACTTTGACGCTTGGAAACGAAAAACCGACGGTGTGCATTACATCCAGCAAACTCCCAACGAAAACCGCTGGGCTACGGCTGCATACGCCGCCAAACGAATCATCGACCTGAATAGATATTCGCTATTTTACGTTGAACGCGGAGGCGACGCTTTTCCATTGCCGGCCAACGTCCCAACGGAGGATTTCCCCGATGGAGCTGGAAACGTCGATGCTTTCAGATCGTATTCCGACATGTTTACAGGCGAAGCTCTTGCAGCCCGCAATCCCGAATTTATATGGGCGCGCATGTCCGAAATCGTCAAAACCTATTCCCGACACGCCTTCCCCGTAGTGCAAATGGGTGGTTGGAATGGACTTAGCGTTACTCAAAAAGTAGTCGATGCTTACAGAATGGTGGACGGATGTCAGATAAACAATTCAAGCTCCGAATATCCATATCTTACCGACGGATTTCTGGGCGGAGCTAACAAAATCTTCTCAGGATACACCCTGCGAGGCGACGGCAACGTTCACAATATGTACGTAAACCGCGAAATGAGATTCTACGCCTGCATTGGATTCAGCGGATGCCATTGGACGGCCAATTCTACATCCAGCAACGACCGAAAAAATAGAAATGCTACATACTGGACTGACGGCAACTCCGGTAAAACTCAAACCGATAACAATCCGCGAAACTATCCTATTACAGGATATGTGTGCAGAAAATACGTACACGCCGACGACGCATGGGCCGGAGATAACCAGCAACGTCTCGACAAATCGTACCCAATAATTCGATATGCCGAAATACTGCTCGCTTACGTAGAAGCGCTCAACAATATAACCGGAACAATTACATACACCGACCCTTCGGGCGAAACTCACACCTTCTCACGCAATACGGATGAAATGCGCAAGTACTTTAACCAAGTGCGTTTCAGAGTAGGATTGCCCGGACCAAGCGATGCAGAACTGAACTCGCGCGAAACCATGCAAAAACTTATCGAACAAGAACGAATGATAGAATTTATGTTCGAAGGTCACAGATACTACGACGTCCGCCGATGGGGAATTTACGAGGAAACTGAACGTGAACCTTTCATGGGAATGAATACCGACGCCCCTAAAAGCGACTATTTCAGCATCGTCCCCCTCAACCATTCCAGAGCAAGGAGCAGAATTGTCGATAAAAAACTGATTTTCCTCCCAATTCATCTCGACGAAATCAGAAAAGCATCTCTGCTTGACCAAAATCCAGGATGGCAAAATTAATAAACCGTATAAACATAACAAACATGAATACAATAATAAACACTACCAAATCTCTCGCGCTTGCCGCCTGTATCCTGATTGGATTCGCCGCCTGCAATAGAGACGAAATATACAAAAAGGAAATGTATAAAAAAGTAGTTTATCTGCTTAGCGATAACAACCAAATCTATACAGAAGTATATACCCTAAACGAAGACGAACCGGTGAAATATCTTTCCGTCGGATGCGGTGGAAGCCTACCTAACGAAGAAGAAATTGTAATAACCCTCGAAGCTGACACCGTCCTGCTTAAAAAATACAACAAAACCAATTTCGATATCGATTCCGCTGCCTTTGCAAAACTGCTGCCAGAGAACCATTACCAAATCCCATCGATGACAGTGAGCATGCCGGCGCAATCGCCCGACCAGTATGTCAAGTTGCCAATCAAAGTTCGTCCCGAAGGCCTTTCGCCAGATACTACATACTTCGTCCCGCTGGCTATCAAAAGCGTATCAAAATACGAAATCAACCCCGAAAAATACAACGTCCTGTATCAAGTGGTGATAGAAAACGACTACGCCGAACAAAAAACCCGCACATACTATCACATGAAAGGTACCTCGGTGAACGAAGGCTCAACACGCGAAACTGTTATCGCAGGAACTAAACCAATTCAGCCGCTAACAAAAAGCAGATCGCGTGTCTTCGCCGGAGGTAATCTGCAGACTACCACCAGCTCGCTCAACGACATCCTGAAAAATTCCATAGTGCTGAACGTAAATAGCGACCGATCTATTTCGATTCTACCCTACTCCACCATCGATGTGGTTCAGCTGTATCATCCTAATTACAACAAATACAGCATCGAAGGCAAAGAACGCTACTTCTATCTTTATTATAGATACAGAACCCTAAACCGAGCCGCAACAGAATCTGCGCCAGCCGAATGGAGCGCATGGACTACCGTAAAGGAAACTCTGAGAAGACTACAGTAAAGGATAATAAAAAAATATGTCGAACTTCAAAAATACAATAAATATGAAACACATAATCTACTCTCTTGCACTTGCTTCAATCGCATTATTTTCGTGCAAGGACGACTCCGGCATAACAGCTGAAAAAGATAGCCTGCCGCCGGGAAAAATCAGCAACATCAGCTCTACTTCCGACTTCGGAGAAATAGCGCTGAAATGGACTGTCCCAAGCGATGAAGACTTCAGCCATACCCTCGTCGTTTACACAAACAACGGAAAGTCTGATACTTTGAAAACAAAAAGCTCGTCGATTACCATCGATGGCTTTGGAGCCGAATCTCCCGTTGAGTTCAGCCTCATCGCTGTGGATCGCGCCGGAAACAAATCCGCCGCCGAACTAATCACTGCCACTCCGGGCGCGCCGCCTTGCAACTCTGTCTTCGGAAGTATCGAAGCTAAACCCGATTACGGCGCTGCGACAATCGTCTGGACAAACACCACAGGAAAAGTCGTCAGAATCTCCGTCAAACACATCGACGATAACGCCGTCGAACAAATCTCAAGCAAAAACTCCGATAAAGCAGTCGATTCATTCAGCGTCGCACTATTAAATGCACAAAATATCAGAATAGCAGTAATCTACGGCACAACAGAACTCTCGAAGGATGAGTATATCGTACCGCTTCGGCGACCTATCAACAAAAACATGTGGACGGTCGATAGCTTTTCGTCCGAAGAAGCTACCGGCGAAAACAACGGAAACAACGGTCGCGCTATACATGCAATCGACGGAAACTTCGATACTTTCTGGCATACGCAATGGAAAAATAGCTATAGCCCCACGCTCCCAAACTATCTTGTGTATAACCTGGGCAAACGCTCTGATATATCATGGATTAAAGTAACTCAACGAAACGGAAACAAAAGCCTCCAAACAGTAGAAATATTGATGAGTAACGACAATGTAACCTTCACGCTTGCCGGAACTCTCAACTTCCCCGACGCCGGAGGAGGCGCGCAAGAAATCGCTTTCGACCCTCCTGAAGGTGGATTGTATCTCAAAATCAACATGCCCAACTCAAGACATGGAGACCGCCACAGCTTCATCGCCGAAATAGAAGTGCAGGGGCTGAGAGACTATTAAGTTCTGACATTCCACCCATTAGCAACATCTGTTGAATATCAAAAACACTCCGCAGGGCGACAAGCCCTGTGGAGTGTTTTTTATCCCCAATTTCTCCCGCCGAAAGGCCGCATCTTCTGCAAAAATGACCTGTCAGCTTCTGCGGAAATATCACTCTAACAGAAAAGTATCTCAAACAATAACTAAAACTGTTTTTTTTGACTATCTTTGTGCCGTATTAAACAATCGTACCGATGAATAACAATGATTATTGTATAATAATGGCCGGAGGGATAGGAAGCCGTTTTTGGCCGCTGAGCCGAAACAATCGTCCCAAACAATTCCTTGATATACTTGGAGTAGGAAAAACTTTCATCAGGCAAACCTTCGAAAGGTTTTCCCGAATCATCCCCCGCGAGAACTTCTTAGTCGTTACCGGAAAAGACTACAAAGACCTCGTCCTGGAGCAAATACCCGAACTATCCGACGCACAAGTGCTTTGCGAACCAATGCGACGCAATACAGCGCCTTGCGTTGCTTACGCCACCTACAAATTGCACTGCAAGAACCCTAAAGCGCGAGTGGTCGTTACCCCTGCCGACCACGCAATATCCAACGAAATCGCTTTTCTTGAAGTCATTAGAAACGGTATAGAATATGCCGGCGACAATCGGGCGCTGGTAACTATCGGACTTATCCCCTCGCGGCCGGAAACCGGATACGGATACATCCAAATCAATAAACACGAAAAAATGCTTTGCCGCGACTCGATCTGCAAGGTGAAAACATTCACCGAAAAACCAAACCTCGAAACTGCTAAACTTTTTATCGAAAGCGGTGAGTTCTACTGGAATTCCGGTATATTTATCTGGAGTATCGAATCGATAAAAAAGGCCTTTGAAGTCAATTTACCAGAAGTCGCCGAGCTTTTCGCACGCGGAATCGAAGTATATGACACCCCCAATGAAAACTCTTTTATAGCAGACACATACTCGAAATGCCCGAACATTTCGGTCGATTACGGAATCATGGAAAAAGCCGACAATGTTTATGTCTTCGGAGCCGACTTCGGATGGTCTGACGTCGGGACATGGAACTCTCTCTATCATCAAACGGATAAAGATAACAGCCTCAACGCTGTAAAAGGCAAACCGATATTCCTTAGAAACGTTACTAACTGCACTATAAACTCGTCATCACCATCGAAATTGATTGTAGCAAACGAGCTCGACGGATACATGATTGTCGATACTGACGATGTGCTGATGATCTGTCCACGCGATAACGAAGACAGTATCAAGCAGCTGATAGCAGACGCTCTGGCCGAAAACGGTCAGAAATATGCCTAAAACATCAAAAAAATACCCATGTCGGCACGGCTATTATCCCTGATTTTATGCTTCTGCTGCCTGACTCATCCGGCAGAACCACAGCAGCTAATGGAATTTCGGATAGTAGCCGGCGACACAATCTTCTGCGACAGACTTCCCGAAGCCTTGGTACGCGGAAGATTCAATGGCCGAAAGTACCGCCTATACCGAAAAACCGTTTACAATCTCAAAAAAGTATATCCCTACGCCCAAGTCGCAAAGCGTAAACTTGCCGAAATGGACGCTAAATACGCCTCGCTCAAAAGCGAAAAAGACCGGAAAAAGTACGCCAAACAGATAGAAAAAGAACTTATCTCGGAGTTCGACGCCCCGCTTCGCAAGCTCACAATCTCGCAAGGACGGATGTTGATACGTTTGATAGACAGGGAAACAGGGAGAACTTCCTACAACTTGGTCAAAGAATTTCGAGGTGGCTTTGGAGCCTTCTTCTGGCAAGGAGTGGCGCGGATATTCGGAAACAATTTGAAAACCGAATACGAGCCTGAAGGCGAAGATAAAATCCTGGAAGAATTAGTGCGAAAGTGCGAAGATGGAACCTTCGACAGCCTTTATAAAAGTATGTTTGGCTACTGAATCAAAAATTTATTCAGGGTGATTATCACAAAGATAAACAAATCTTACAAGAAATTTACGTTGATTAACGAAAAAATAGTCGTCCGACTAAAAAATTAGTTGTATCTTTGCAGCGAAATTTTAAAAGTCGTATTTCTATGTTAAAAGTACTAACGAAAGCCGAAGAGCAAGTGATGCAAGCACTTTGGCATCTACACAAAAAAGCCGGTCTGAAGGACGTGGTCGAGGCCATGGCAGACCCAAAACCGCACTCCAATACAGTAGCTACTGTGTTGAAAATCTTACACGAAAAAGGTTTTATCACCATCGAACCCATTGGGCGAATCAACGTCTATGCGCCCGCCGTCAGTAAGGAGAAATATTCGCAGCACAGCATGCAAAATCTGGTGCAGACATACTTCGACGGCTCGTTTAGCAACACCGTTTCGGCGATGATCCAAAGCAAGAAACTTAGCATCGACGACCTCGAAGCTCTGCTGAATCAACTAAAACATTCGTAACTCAAACAATGTCAGACATAATTCGTATAACATATTAAATATACCAACATGAATCCTTTTACTTATTATCTGATCAAGATGGTCGTTTGTTCGGCTATCTTAACAAGCTACTACTATGTGGCTTTACGCAACAAACGCTTCCACCGGTGGAACCGCTTTTACCTCCTTTCGTCGGTAGTATTTTCGATGGCTGTGCCATTCCTGAAAATTCCCCTCGAAACTGCCTCCGAAGGCTTTGTGTATGTGCTGTCTCGCTCCGAAAATGCCATCCTTTCGTCAGAGCTTGCAGTTGAAAGCCAGCCAGCCCTCTCGCAGGGATTTAATTTCTCGTGGATAAGGGCGCTGTATCTGCTCGGTAGCAGCGTGATACTCATTGCAATGCTCCGCTCGATAATCACCGTAGCAAGGCTAAAACGACATGCCGTCCGCAAAAAACTCCCCGAAGCAATGCTCTACATCACCGACTCGGAAGCGGCGCCTTTCTCATTCTTTCGCAACATCTTCTGGCGCAGAGACATTTCGCCCGATACCGAAGAAGGACGCTGTGTGCTGCGCCACGAATTGCATCATGTCAATGCAAAACATTCGTGGGATAAGATTTTCATGCAGATTGTCCTCTGCGCCTTCTGGTTTAACCCCCTGTATTGGCTCATCAGAAAGGAGTTATACATGATACATGAGTTCGAAGCCGACGGCGCCAGCGTCAAAGACAACGACGCATCGGCGCTGGCCGCCATGATTCTCTGTACTGCATATCCATACAGAGAGTTAGCCGGAATTAATCCCTTCTTTAAATCACCCGTCAAGCGAAGGCTGATGATGCTTGCTTGCGACAATCGCGCTTCCTTAGCCTATCTGCGACGGCTCTTGGCGCTACCCGTAGCCGCTGCGGTATTTGCTGTCTGGGTTTTTCGGGCGGATGCAACTCCTCCTTCGGATGCTAACTTGCTCTACAATAGTGCGTCGGATTCAATGTTAATTGCTGAATCAGAAGTAAAACCGAAGGTAATACACAATGTTATTGTAATCGACGGTAAAGTAGCTGATGCAGAAACGCTTGCAAAGATCGAAGTCAGCAACATAAGTCAGCTGAAAGTAGCTAAAAGCCCCGAGCACAACGACACTATTATAGTTTATACCAAAGGAAATAAGGCGTTGGAAGGCCGTCAAATCATCAAAACCAAGCCGGGAAAGTTGATGAAAGAGGCCAAAAGGAAATCAGCAAGAAATGGTTCTGCAAAAGACGTCGATACCACTGAACGCACGCGAGTGGTGATTTATAAATCGCAGCTTCGGAGCGGTAATATTGATTCCTTAACTAAGGGTAAAGTAAAGCATTTCAGGACTGTGGACACAGTGTATCATCCGAAAAAAGGCCGCACAATCAAAGTATCAACAATTTTGAAACCCAGCAACTGGGATTCCGTCGCCGTTATAGCCGATCCTCCTCATAAAGAATTAAGTAAGAGCGGAAAAACCTCGAAGTTTATATACCACGAAATCGAAAAACACAAGGTGTACGACAAGAAGAAAGGCCGCGCAGCAAAGTCCGGCTCGGTTTCCGACTCTCTTATCCTTGGAGATCAAAGCATTTCGACCTCAAAATTAATGACTGTAGATGTCAATGATAAGTCTATCGACGAGACGCTCAAGATAAAATCGCATGAGGGACAGCTCTTGATAGTGGATGGTAAAGAGATTGATCATGCGACCTTTACAGCCATTCCGACCAACACAGTGGAGTCGATTAACGTCTATAAAGGTCAGGCAGCCATTGACAAATACGGAGAACGCGGGCGAAATGGCGTGATTGCAGTAATAACTAAGGGTAAAAAACAAAAGCCATAGATTGTTTTGTTTTCTATTGATATTAATGCCCTACGGGCAACCTTCGGAATTATGAATTATGAATTATGAATTATGAATTAGCTACGCAGTCTGGATTAGTGAAGCATGGTTCGGCCTTAGACAATCAAGTGCAAGACAATCAAAGCAGCCGCCGCAGGTAATTCATAATTCATAATTCATAATTCATAATTCATAATTCATAATTCATAATTCATAATTCATAATTCAACACTTGCTACAGACCGAAAATTGACGTCGAAATGTTAAATTGAGGTGCTAAACTACAGATGAATAGCACATGAGGGTGTAAGCAAGAAAGTCCCGCAGGGACGACGCTTTATTAACCGTAGGCTTTAACCTACGGAGAGCAGATATACACACTCTCCCAAAGTCCCGCAGGGACGACACTTTATTAACCGTAGGCTTTAGCCTACGGAGAGCAGATATACACACTCTCCCAAAGTCCCGCAGGGACGACACTTGAAAATCAATAGTATTAAGTGCCG
>JAITGD010000105.1 GCA_031280885.1 Prevotellaceae bacterium
CCCACCCGATCCATGAAACTAAACATTGTCCACGAGTAACTTCTTTGCGAGACTGGACGGGTTACTATTTCTCTTGCGCAGTTGCCTTGCTGTGGATTATTCTCACGTAGAGACGGGGCGCGCCCCGTCTCTACAGCGGACACTCTGTGATTAGTCGTGTGATTGTTTGCGATGCAGGGCGTTGCAGACAAGGCACATACGACGCCAGATGGTAAGAATTGTTCCACGTGGAACATTTTTGAGTCAATAGAAGGGTTAATAAAAATCAGGCGCAGATGCCTTGCTTTGGATTGTTCTCACGTAGAGACGGGGCGCGCCCCGTCTCTACAGCGGACACTCTGTGATTAATCGTGTGATTGCCTGCAATGCAGAGGCGTTGCGTGCAAGGCACATACGCCATATTGTAAAATTGTTCCACGTGGAACATTTTTATCTTCCAAAATAAATCAAGAGAATAGATATATCCGAAGGAGAAACGCCAGGAATACGGGAGGCTTGTCCAATGCTTGCGGGACGAAGACGAAGTAGTTTTTGTCGAGATTCGATGGAGAGGGAAGTCAAACGAGAATAATCGAAGTTTTCGGGTATTTTTAGCTCTTCGAGTTTCTTTAATTTATCGGCAGCCTCTTGCTCGCGATCTATATAGCCCTCGTATTTAGTGAGAATTTCGGCGGATTTTATGGTTTCGCGGTTTGTTCCAAGCAATTTTTGACGCAAAGAGGGAATGATTTGTGCAATATCTTCCAAATATATTTCGGGACGCAAAACAAGATCTATTATCTTGCGAGGCTGAACTATGGGGGAAGAATTTATCGTTTGTAAATATTCATTGATTTCCTCCGGACGCACTCCGGCAGTTTTTACAAACTCGCAAATATCCTTAACCGTGGCGGCTTTTTTAATACAGCGTTCATATCGCTCTGCGGAAGCTAAGCCTATTTCGTAGCCCAGAGGAGTTAGCCTTGCATCGGCATTGTCCTGACGAAGCAAAATTCTATACTCGGCTCTGGAGGTAAACATGCGATATGGCTCGTCGGCGCCTTTCATCACCAAATCGTCGATTAAAACGCCGATATATGCTTGGTCGCGTTTCAAAACCACAGCTTCCTGGCAGTTTACGAGCCGATGAGCATTGAGGCCGGCCATCAATCCCTGCGCTGCTGCTTCTTCGTAACCGGTGGTTCCGTTGATTTGTCCGGCGAAAAATAATCCTTTTATGAGGCGTGTTTCCAAAGAATGACGCAACTGTGTCGGAGGAAAATAATCGTATTCGATGGCGTATCCGGGACGAAATATCTCGACTTTTTCCAATCCTCGAACTTTGCGAAGAGCGCGTAACTGAATATCCAAAGGAAGTGAAGACGAAAATCCATTGACGTAATACTCGCAGGCCTGTATGCCTTCGGGTTCGATAAATAAATGGTGGGAACTTTTGTCGGCAAAAGTGCGTATTTTGTCCTCGATGCTGGGGCAATAGCGCGGGCCGACGCCCTTAATCACTCCGGTGAAAAGAGGAGAATCGTCGAAACCTTTTCTTAAAATATTGTGAACTTCGTCGGAGGTGTGGGTTATGTAACAGCTTCGCTTCGGCAGGGATGGCGAAGAATCGTCAAGAAAAGAAAATTTCCCGTGTTCGTCGCTTTTCTGCTCTTGCATTTGTGAAAAATCGATAGTGCGCCCATCCAAACGCGGAGGAGTGCCGGTTTTCATTCGTCCGGTATCAAAACCAAGCGAGGAGAGTTGCTCTGTTATGCCTGTCGATGACAACTCCCCTACCCTGCCTCCGGAAACTCGAGAACGTCCGACATGAATCAGGCCGCCGAGAAAAGTGCCGGCAGTTAATACAAGTGCTTTGGCTCGAAATTCTACTCCCAGAACCGTCCGCACGCCGACAAGTTTGCCGGATTCGATTATCAAACTCGAAACCGTGTCTTGCCAAAAATACAGCCCGCGAATAGATTCCAGGATTTTTCGCCATTCTATCGAAAATAAAATCCGGTCGCACTGCGCACGTGGACTCCATACTGCAGGGCCTTTGGACATGTTCAACATCCGAAATTGTATGCTCGTCCGGTCGGTAACTATGCCCGTGTAGCCGCCCAAGGCATCTATTTCTCTAACGATTTGACCTTTAGCTATGCCTCCAATCGCAGGATTGCACGACATTGAGGCAAATTTTGTCATGTCCATAGTAATCAGCAGGGTTCTGGAACCAAGATTTGCTGCAGCAGCAGCGGCCTCGCAGCCGGCATGTCCCCCGCCTGCAACTATTATATCGTAATCGTAGTCGTGTGTAAGAGCTTTATTCATGCCGCAAAGTTACACTTTTTTCAATTAAGAGCCAAGATGGCAAGAACCAAGAGCCAAGACAGATGAGACGAGTGAGACAGATGAGACAAGTCACTAAGGGAAAATTGTTATTGTGGAACCCCTAACGGGGTTCGGGGTCATGTGGTACATAGTTTTCTATTGATATTAATGCTACATGGGCAACTTTCGGAATTATGAATTGCTACGCAGTATGGTTTGATAGTCTTTTTGCACCAGATGACGCAGATTTTACGGATGCACGCAGATCTCTTTTATCAATCCAGCCTGCGTAGCTGTCTTGGCTCTTGGTTCTTGCAATCCTGAATCTTTAAGAATTATGAGAGCTACGCAGTCTGGCTTGATAAAAAATCTGTGTGTATCCGTAAAATCCGTGTCATTTGTGTGCAAAAAGACTCAAACTCGCCTGCGTAGCTCTTTTAATTCTTAATTTTTATTTCTTAATTGACTGCGCAGTGATTCTAAATCATTAATTTACTGTGCTTTAAGTTCAAACCACATTAGTTTGATTCCGGAAAGCTGCTCATACGGCAGTATTTTATTTTCTCCGGGTCGGCAAACAACATAGTAATCATATATTTTCTTTTTTGCTTCAAATTTGAGTAGAAAGATTTCGTCGCCTTCCTGCATTTTATCTTCAAGAACTAATCTGTTATATTCTATTTGTTGTTTTATCTCCTCTATGCCCAGCTTCATTTTTGCCGAATCAGCCAATATTTCTTTTGGAATACCTTGTAATACTTCATTATAAGTAGATGGAACAACAGTGATCTCTACCGTTATACTTCCACGCAATAAGTTAGACGGGCTGTTGGTAGCTGTTGATTTTCCTATACCAAACATTGTCGATTCCCAACTGCTCATCAATTTTGCATAATATGCTATTCTATCGGCGCTTTTCAGCTGTTCTACGTATTCGTAGGATAGCAATTTTGTTTCTTCATGATTAGTTACCCAATAACGCCAATTGAAGAGCAAATTTTCAAAATTACAGTCGCAAGAAGTTACCTGCATGCCAAATTCGTACATGTTAATATCTTTTTGACTAATATGTTGAGGAACATCCTCAACCTCCTGCGAGTACAGATTTACATTTATGCAGAGGCCAATTATTAATACTGTTTTTTTCATAATTTATCATATTAATAGAAATAATTATTTTCAAAGGACAAAGATAATACATATTTTTTTAAGATTCAGGATTGCAAGAACCAAGAACCAGGAACCAAGAACCAGGACGCTACGCAGTCAATTAAGAATTAAAAATTAAAAATTAAGAATTAAGAATTAAGAGAGCTACGCAGGCGGGATAGATTAATGATTAATAGAGTTTATGTAGATTTATAGGCAAAGTCCGACGTCCCGTTAGAGACAGAATGTTGGTAAAAAACGTAAGCCCAAGCTCGCAAGCACCGTCCCATTAGGAACGGAATGTGACAGGGACAGATGAGACAAGTGGGACAGGTGAGACAAGTTCTTAAGGGAAGGTCGTTATTGTGGAACCCCGTTATGGGTTTCACAATGAGGATTTTTCATCGTGTAGGGGCAAGGCGCGCCTTGCCCCTACACGATGAAAAATTTGGAATCAAAATACAAAATCATAGCAAAACTTTTTTTGAACCGTTTGATTTCGGACTTTATATTGTCTGAAATATTTTGTACATTTGCAGATGCAAATGTGAAATGTGTTTAGATACCATGCACTGATAATAAGGCATTTATAATGCGTTCCGCTATGCCGACAGGTTCTTAAAATGTTATAAAAGATGTTTTCGATAAGCCTTAATTGGCTAAAAATAAATGAATAGAAAATAATTATACTGTAATACAATAAGATACAATGGAAACGAAACTGAAAAAATTGCCGATAGGCATACAGACATTTGAGGAAATCCGCAGCGAAAATTACATTTATGTGGACAAAACCATGTATTTGGTTAAATTAATCGACTCTGGAAAAATATACTTTTTCGCCCGTCCGCGACGCTTTGGCAAATCGCTGACAGTATCGACTTTTGAGGCAATGTTTTCCGGCAAAAAAGAACTTTTTGAGGGACTTGCCGCCGAAGAATTTATGAACCGTGCGAATTATCGCACATCGCCGGTTATACGGCTCGATATGAGCGATGTAACCACTAACGAAGGCATTGCGGCTTTTTCAAAATCTGTCAAAAAATTAGTACTTGATCAAGCAATTATTCAGGATGTTGAATTAGATATTGAAGATGCTCCGGGCGAGATGTTGAGTTCGCTGATACGAAAAATATATCGGGAAAAGGGAAAACAAAAAGTGGTAATTCTTCTGGATGAATACGATAAGCCTTATTCTGATTTTGTGAATGATCACGAAATGGCAGAAAAAATACGCGAAGTTTTACGGAATTTTTATGTGCGGATCAAGACAAACGACGAATATATTCGTTTTGTATTTATCACAGGGATAGCGAAATTCGCCAAATTTGGCGTTTTTTCGGGATTGAACAATCCTGAAGATATTTCGATAGACAAAAAATATGGCGAAATCTGCGGACTTACCGAAGCCGAAATCGTGAAATATTTTCCCGAATATATCGAAGAAACGGCGGAGGAAATGAATATTACAAGCGACGAGCTGCTCGAAAAAATGCGCAATTACTATGACGGATTTTGTTTCGACGGCGTTCATCGTCTGTACAATCCATTTTCAACCGTGAATTTTTTTGCTAAAAAAGATTTTCTGAATTTCTGGGTGAAATCCGGAACCTCGAAACTGATTGCCGACTATCTGAAAACAAGAAAATTAACAGTCGAACAGTTTCGTAATTTCCCGGTATCGAAAGATTTTCTCGACGAGCCGGGTGAAATGGACAGTACCCCGCCCGAAGGGTTTCTGTATCAGGGCGGATATTTGACAATCCGCGAAGGAAAAATCCGCGACTATGCTCTAGATTATCCAAATACAGAAGTACTTAACGCAATGTCGGCGCTATTGTCGCAAAATATACTGAGCTATACAAACGAAAACCGTTTGAATGTTGAAAAAGACCTGACTAATGCGCTTGTATTCAAAAGAATAGATGATTTGATTGGCGTCTTCAACCGTTTTCTGGCAAGTATTCCTTATGATGATTTTGAATATGCTGCAAAACAGAATATTTCGATGGAAGGCATTCGACTGCCGGCACAGGAATGGCTTTATCGCAGTTGCCTGTTTTCGTTTATGCAGGGCAACAATCTTGTTGTAAATGCCGAAGTTCACAACAACAAAGGACGTGCTGATTTGGTAATTGACTGTCGCGGAAATACTTATGTTATAGAGTTGAAAGTGGCGTATCAGCCCAAAGATATTCCCGCCAAACTTGCCGAAGCCGTCGAACAAATGAAAACAAAAAATTACCTTGCGCCATATCCGAATGCAACCGGACTGGCGATAGTTATCGACGACACTAAACGACAAATAACAGACGACAGCTATACTGTAATATGATAATCGGGATGGATTACATAGCTTCTTTTTGTTCATAACCCTGTTGGTTATCTGTTGAAAAGTTAGCAACAAATGTTTATAAATCCGCAAAATAAATCAGCAATACCGTTTTACTCGTCCGAAATTAATATATTTGCGGCGCGAAAAGCCAAATTCGGTTTTGTCGCGGTATAAATTTAGTAAGGTAACGGTTTTTTATGTTGTATCATATATTCAGTTATTTAGATAAAGTCTTCGATTTTCCCGGAGCCGGAATGTTCAATTACATTTCGTTCAGAGCAGCTATGGCGCTGATTTTTGCAATGATAATCGGATTGTTCATCGGCAAGAAAATCATACGCATACTGCAACGCAAGCAGATAGGCGAAGAAATTCGAGATCTTGGACTCGAAGGACAAATGCAAAAACGCGGAACTCCAACCATGGGAGGAATCATAATTTTACTTTCTATATTGATTCCTATACTGATTTTCGGTAAGTTAGATAATGTTTATCTTCTACTCATGATCACTGCTACCGTCTGGCTCGGCTTGCTTGGTTTTATCGATGATTATATCAAAGTATTCAAAAAGAATAAAAAAGGACTTAGCGGAATATCCAAACTCGTCGGACAGACGGCGCTTGGACTTGTGGTTGGATGCACGCTGTATTTTAGTGAAGATGTGGTAGTTCGCGAAAAAGTATCGGCCGGAACTCCGGGAGCACAGGTAACAGTGGTTGAGCAGGGTCAGAAAATATGGACCACGGAAAGCAAAACAACCCAAACAACAATCCCTTTTTTCAAATATAACGAGTTCGATTACAATATGTTGATGCCCGGAAGTGGCAAAACAAAACAAAACGGTGGATGGATAATCTTCGTCGCCGCAGTGGTAATAATCATTGCCTCAATATCTAATGGAGCAAATTTGACCGATGGAATGGACGGTCTGGCTACCGGAATATCAATAATAATCGGCACAACGCTCGGAATATTCGCATACCTGTCGGGCAACATCATATACGCCGATTATCTTAATATAATGTACATTCCATCGAGCGGAGAATTAGTGGTTTACATGGCCGCTTTCATCGGCGGGCTGGTGGGTTTTTTGTGGTACAATTCATATCCGGCACAGGTATTTATGGGAGACACAGGCAGTTTGGCGCTCGGCGGGATAATCGCAGTTTTTGCTATCATCATTCGCAAGGAATTACTGACTCCCATCCTCTGCGGAATATTCTTAGTCGAAAGTGTGTCTGTAATAGCACAAGTATCTTATTTTAAATTCACTAAACGAAAAACAGGAGTTGGCAAGCGGATATTCAAAATGACCCCCTTACACCATCATTATCAGAAGGAAGGCTATGCGGGAATCGACGCCCTTATCCAGAAACCAGCAAAGCCATTACCCGAATCGAAAATCGTTGTACGATTCTGGATTATAGCGGTTTTACTTGCAGTAATCACAGTTGTAACGCTGAAAATCAGGTAATTAACAAAAACACCGATTTTATATATATTAATATATCTTTTTTTAATTTTTAAAGAATAAATAAAAAATATAATGTTAATAATAGGCTGTGGATTTTGTCGATAAAAAATTTTGTCCACATGTCGGAAATTAGAATTTAACGTTCGTTCAAATATCAATTAACAATTTTGTAAGGATGATATTGTTGATTTTAAACTTATTACGATTATTTATCCACATTGTTGAAAACCATGTTATGTTCATAAATAATATCTTTTCAACATCTGTTAAGTCGGTCAAAAAATGTAGATAAGTTATGATAAGATTTAAAAACTTTATTTGTTTTGTATTGTAAAACATTTGTATATAAAAACAAATCACAATAACAAAAAAACTTATTAATTTTGATTCACTTTTTATCGACAGGCTATTCACAAGATATCGACAAAATGCGAGCATGGTAGCCAAGATTAAGAGTGCATAAAAATAAAAATGAATATGTAATTATTTAAATTTTAGAATGATATGAATAAAAGTCATCAAGAAATGAAAAGAAGATTCGAGAAAGTTGATATAGATATTTTCCCGAATCCCGAAGAAGGAAGCAAAGTAGTGGCGCGCATGGTGGCCGATACTATCCTCAGAATCAACGCCGAAGGCCGTCCCTGCGTTTTGGGTTTGATAGCCGGCTCCACAGGAGTGAATGTCTATGAAAATCTGGTGGAAATGCACAGAACCGAAGGCCTGAGCTTTAAAAATGTCGTGGTTTTTAATATCGATGAATATTATCCATTGAATACAAGCGAATTACAAAGCCATTATCTTTATCTTTACGAATATCTGTTCAACAATGTCGATATCCCGAAGGAAAATATTCATCTTCTGCGTGGAGACGTTAAAAAACAAGATATTCAGGCTTTTTGCCGTGAGTACGAGGAAACAATCGAAAAGGTAGGTGGTATTGATTTGCAGTTGGTGAGCCTCGACGGTCGCGGACAAATGGGAGCAAACGAACCCGGCTCGGATAAGTACTCGAAAACCAGACTGATAACTCTCGATTATGCCACGCGAATGGGTGCGGCAAGCAATTTCTATGGCGAAGAAAATGTTCCGCATTATTGCCTCACGATGGGCGTGGGAACGATTATGAAGGCTCGCGAAGTGATTTTGATGGCTTGGGGCGATGGTAAAGGACGAATAATCAAGAAAGTAGCCGAAGGAGAGGTTACTTCTATGGTTCCGGCTTCGTATCTGCAACTGCATCCGAAAACGAGGGTGATTCTCGACGGAGATTCGTCGGCCGAACTTACGCGAATCAAAACGCCCTGGCTGGCCGGAAACGTCGAATGGAACGATAAACTGATTCGCCGAGCTGTATTCTGGCTTTGTCAAAAACTTGATAAACCGATACTTAAAGTAACAAATCGTGATTATAACGACAACGGCCTCGGCGACCTTATCTCGGAATTTGGCTCGGCAAGCTCTATCAATATAAAGGTTTTCAACGATTTACAGCACACCATCACAGGATGGCCGGGCGGAAAACCTAATGCCGACGATAGTACTCGTCCCGAACGCGCCAAACCTTTTCCGAAACGTGTGGTGATTTTCAGCCCGCATCCCGACGACGACGTGATTTCGATGGGTGGAACTTTCGCGCGGCTGGCTTCGCAGGGACACGATGTGCATGTGGCGTATCAAACTTCGGGAAATATAGCTGTGTTCGACGATGATGCGCTGCGTTTTCTGGATTTTGTGCGGGAAACGGGCGAAATATTCGGACTCGATTATAAACAAACAAATAAGGTTTATCAAACTGCTAAAGAGGCTCTTAAAGCAAAACGTCCGGGTCAGCCCGATTCCGACAACATGAAACAGATCAAAGGTTCGATACGGCGTACCGAAGCTCGCGCCGGCGCTTTGTATGTGAATATCCCCGAAGATCATATCCATTTTCTCGATTTGCCTTTCTATGAAACCGGTACGGTGAAAAAGAAGCCGATAGGCGAGGACGACATCGCTATTGTGATGGACTTGTTGCAGAGCGTAAAACCGCATCAAATATACGCCGCCGGCGATCTGGCCGATCCCCATGGAACACATCGCGTTTGTTTTCAAGCTATTATAGAGGCTGCAAAACGTCTTCGCAACGAAACTTGGATGAAGGATTGCCGTATCTGGATGTATCGCGGCGCCTGGCAGGAATGGGACGTGGCCGACGAAGAAATGGCCGTTCCGCTCAGTCCCGAAGAGACTTACATCAAACGTATGGCTATATTCAAACATCAGTCGCAAAAAGACCGTCCGCTCTTCCCCGGCACCGACCCGCGCGAATTTTGGCAACGCGCCGAAGAACGTAATCATGCCACAGCTGTCCTGTTCGATAAACTTGGAATGGCTGAATATCAAGCAATAGAACTGTTCGTGGAATATAAATTGAAATAAGGAGCCAAGAGCCAGGATTGCAGGAACCAGGATGGAACCAAGAATCAAGATGGAACCAAGAATCAAGATTGCAGGAATCAGGACTTTGGAGAGTTTGGATGTTTAGTAATTAAAAAATTCTTGGTTTCTGCAATTTTTGTAAGATAAAAATTTGAATACAAAAAACTTTAAATGATTGAATATGAAAAAGATTTTATCGTTTTTGATATTTATTTTCGTAGTAAATTCGTGTGCCATTTATTATATTCCTCTTGACAGTTTTAAAGAACAATTTGCAGGAATAGATTCTACTAAATTGGTGGAAGTTACTCTTGCCGGCCCTTTGATTGCAGAATATCATTATCTTGCAAATCCTCTTACTGTTATTAAGTGTACGGACAAAAAAGGAAATCCACATCAGTTAATCAATAAACCCTCATTGGAAGTTCGTTTTACGTATGGACAGAAAAAAAAGAGAAAAATATTTTATTTCGACAGACTGTTTGTAAATACTCATTCCGTTACGGGCGTGCAATCCAGATTTATAGACTCATTCCGAAGCACAATACCGCTTGACAGTATTACTAAAATTGAAATTCAGGACGGAAAAAAGAATTTCAAATATAAGAATAAATAGTTTCTTCTCTCTTTTTTCTTAATAAATTTTGCAGGGTTTCCAATTTACATCTTTTCAAGCAACCACTTTATCGCATTTCGTTGAATTATACCTTTATGTACGGGTTCTTCGGGGTCGAGCGTGAGCAGATATTTGGGGTTGTGGTCGCGGATTGTTTCAAGCGGACGAAGTTCGCGTTGAAGCGTTGCGGCGTCGCGCACGGTGAGTGAAACCTGAAAATATGTAATGTTTTTGTGGGTATCCTTGACAAGAAAATCGACTTCTGTTTCGGCATTTTTGCCGACATAAATTTCTGTATATCTGCGCTGTAATTCTATAAAAACAATATTTTCGAGCAAACGTCCTCTATCAATTTTTGCCGATTTTCCCAAAAGCGCCGACACAAAACCAATGTCCGCCGCGTAATATTTATTGAGCGTTTGCAGCAGCTTTTTACCCTTTATATCATAACGTTGCACTTTGTGAAACAAAAATGCGTCGCACAAAATGTCAAGATAATTTTTAACCGTCTCATTGTCAATTTTATTTCCGGCAGATCTCATATAAGCCGCAATATTATTTGGCGACACAATTTTGCCTGCCGAATCGAACAAAAAACGGGTAACAAGTTCAAAATCAGTTTTCAATTTGATTTTATTGCGTTTCATAATATCGGTTTCGACAATTGTGCTGAAAACCATACCGATATAATTCATTATTTCGCTACCTTGCCCGCCGTTTAAGAGATTGAGTGTTTCGGGTAATCCGCCGAAAGTCATAAAATCATCAAAAATTTCCATTCGTCCTTTTTCAAAACTTTTATTGGCGTAACCCGACAAATATTCTTTGAACGAAAAAGGCGACACTTGTATTTCCAAATACCTTCCTGTGAGCAAGGTAGCCAAGTCGGACGAGAGAAAATAAGCGTTTGAACCGGTTATGTATAAGTCGATATAATCTTTAACAAAAAGCGAATCAACAAGGCGCTCAAACTCATTTACATTTTGGATTTCGTCGAAAAAAACGTAATTTTTCACGTTTTTATCCACTCGCATCATTATATAATCGTGCAAAACGTGTCGTTCCGTAAGCGGCTCATTTTGCATATCCTCAAAATTGAGCGAAATAATATTTCGTTCGTCAACGCCGGAGGCGAGCAATTCCTGCTGAAACTGCTTGAAAAGCGTAGATTTTCCTGCACGACGAATACCTGTAATAACTTTTATCAAGCGAGTATCTTGCAGATTACGCAGTCGTTCAAGTTGTTGTTCTCTTTGTACCATAAGCATATATTTTAAAAACCGCAAAACTTTATGTTTTTATAGAGTTTTGCGGTTTTACGTTTCCGCAAAACTCTTTGTTTTTGCAAAGTTTTGCGGGTGCAAAATTACAAAAACCTTAATACTGATGTTTTGTAGATGGCTCCAAGATAGGGTCAAAGCATTAAAATTTACCTCATTTATTTTGTCGGAAAAACCTCATTTTCATCTCATTGCTAAATCCGGTTGCTATAATGAGGTTGTTTGTATGGACGCCTCACAGCTACTGAGCTTGTTTTGTTATTTTAATTAGGTGAAAATGAGGTTTTTTAGAGGATATGTGGAGCGGATTTTAATACCTGATTCTGGTGTTGTTTTATTTACCAGCAGCACCTAAATCTTTCCAGCGAGTCCGGCAGTCCTGGCTCCTGTAATCTTGGTTCTTGGCTCCTGTAATCTTGGTTCCGAACAAAATAAAAAAAGATAGGCGGGGAGCCTACCTTCTTCTTAACCTAAAAACTTAACCTATGAAAAACCAACTTTCGAGTGCAAAAGTAATAGCTTTTTCCTTTCCCACCAAATCTTTTTTGTTAAATTTTCTTAAAATACAATAAGATCGTTGATAGTCAGGCCATTAAAAATGACAAAAATCTTTGGATCCGGCCTAAATTCGAGGGCTTACTCGGATCTTTTTGATCCGTCGGAGGTCGATTTGTTCGATTTTAAACCTGAATTGTTTTATCGATAACTCTTCGCCCTGCTCGGGGAAATCGCCTTTAAACTCCAGGATCAGTCCGGCCAAAGTTTCGGCGTCGCCTTTCACCTTGTCGAACAGCTCGTTATCGGTATCCATTATCCGATAGAAATCGTTAAGAGGTGTTTTTCCCTCGAATGAATACGAGCCATCTTTCATCTTGATAAACAGACGTTCTTCGGCTTCCACGTCCGATTCGTCCATAATATCGCCAACCATTTCTTCCAGAATGTCTTCCAAAGTAATGATTCCTGTGGTTCCGCCGTATTCATCGACGACCACAGCCATGTGTATTTTTTTCCGCTGAAACTCGTCAAGCAGATCGTTTATGCGTTTATTTTCAGGCACAAAATATGCTTCGTGTACAAGTTTTTGCCAGTTGAAATCTCTGTCGGCAATTCCGATGTAAGGCAGTAAATCCTTGACATACAGTATTCCTTTTATGTTATCGAAATTACTATCATATACCGGAATCCGCGAATATCCGCAATCTACCACTGTGTTACACAGAGTTTTGAAATCCGAAGAAATGTCAATAGCCGTTACATCTATTCTTGGGCGCAATATTTCGACCACTTCGGTATCCACAGCTTCCAGTATTGCTTTCAGTATTTTCCTGTTTTCGTGCGATTTACCGGCTGTAATTTCGATAGCGTCCGAAAGTTCTCCCATCGACATTTCTTCTTTTGCGCCTTCGTGGAGGTCGGAAGAAGTCAGTCGAAACGCTGCCGAGATTTTGCACGCTGCCTTGATCAGAGCCGATAGTTTTAGGACGATTTGTTCCGGACGCCGAAGCGCCAGCAGCCTGGGCGCGATTTCGCAGACGAGCAAAATCACAATGACGACCAACAGGATTTGTATCACAAATCTCGATGCTTCCGATGCAAAATGTATCGAAGAAGAAATGAGCGAGTTAGATAAAAAAACGACAGAGATATTCGCAAAATTGCTGCACGTTGATATGCCGCTCGACAAGCGACGAGGACGCTGAATCAATTCCGACAGCCGGTAGGCGGCGCGGGAATCTTGCTTTTTTAATTTCTCTATCTCGGTGGCTGTCAGCGATAAAAATGCTGTTTCGCAACACCTCAGCAGGCCAGATAATAGAAGTACGACCGTCGCGGCGACCAAACAAAGCCAATCGCTCGTCGTAAATGGTGTAAAATGAATAAATTCGCTACTCGGAGGTTCCAAAATTCAAAGATTAGTTAAACTTACTTTTTCGCACAATCGAACACAAAACATGGTGCAAATATAATTGATTTTGCAATGACGCAAATCTGATTTTCATAATTCAAAACTCAGGGTAAAGGCTATAATGTTGGAGCGCAGGCTTTTCAGCGAGTTTCTGAGATATTCGTAATCCGGCGCCGTATCGTCCGAAAGGCAATTGATAAGCCCCTTCGAGAGTTTTAATTCGGTACTCATTCTGAAATAATTGAAATAAAAATCGAAACCAAAACCAACTTCCGCAAAGGGTTCCCACTTTTTCATTCCGATGAATCGCTCACTGTCGAAACTTACTGTATTACTGAAATTTACCCTTGTGTTCAAGCCGAACATCAGATAGGGTCTGAAATTTGTAAAACGTTTTGCGCTGTATTTCAAGGCTATCGGAAATTCAAAATAGCTCGACGAAATAGGTACCGAGCGAATCAGACTTCGAGTGTCCTTGCGATAGAAATCCAATTGCCTTTGTCCGAAGAATATACCCGGAAGAAAGCGAAGGTTAAGATTTCTTAACAGCCGGTAATCCATTACAGCGTTTATATTGAAGCCGGGTTTGACCTGCGTAAGATCGGCATACAGAACCAGATTGCCTTGTCGAGGGATGAAAACCGGCTTGCCGGTAGGTTCAATCTGCGCATAGTCGAACACGTTCAATCCCATGCCAAAACCAAAGTGTATGCTTTGCGAATACTCTCTGTCTAAGAGATTTAACTCCTGTGGTCGTGGATATCCCCATATCGATACGTATGGTTTGCTTTTTCGCATACCGTCGTAACAAGTCTGTGCGCTTGCCGCGTAAGCCGAAAGCGCAAGTAACATGGTCATTATTATATGTTTAACCTTCTGCAAAATTCTGTCCCATATAAAATCGCACGAAGCAAGTTTGCCTCGCAATTTTATACAAATATATTAAGTTACGTCCAATCAGCGCAAATTTGCGGCCAAATTAACTTAATCGGGTGAAAATTAACCTTATTTATAGATCTTGGATGTAGTGTCGCCCTTTACGCGACGAAAAAACTTACGAAATAGTGCAGTTTGCCTGATTTCTGCCATCCTGATTCCCAAAAAATAGCTACTTTTGCGGCGATTTTCAAAACAGAATACATGCTTGCAGAAAAGATAATGAATTTACAGCTTATAAGTTTGATTTTGATGTTTGCACCTTTCGTCAGCCTTGCGCAAACAACGGGTAAACAGGATTATATAAACAAGTTTCAGAATATTGCCGTTGCGCAGATGAAAAAGTCGGGAGTGCCGGCAAGTATTATTCTTGGACAGGCTTGTCTGGAATCGGGTTATGGCAAAAGCAGGCTTGCTGTCGAGGGCAAAAATCACTTTGGAATTAAATGCCACAACAGCTGGAACGGAGCAAAAATATATCACGACGACGACGCGCAAGGAGAATGTTTTCGCAAATATAAGGCCGATGAAGAATCGTTTCAGGATCATTCGGATTTTCTGCGCTATAACAAACGCTACGCTACGCTTTTCGACTTGAATCCAAACGATTACAAAAGTTGGGCGCAGGGATTGAAAAAAGCAGGATATGCCACCGATCCCAAATATGCCGAATTGCTGATTGGAGTTATCGAAAGCAATCGATTGTATCTGTTCGACGCAAAAATTTCGCCGGAAATACCTTCCCCTTCAGCGCTGGAAATCATGGAATCCGAAAATTTCCTCATCCAACTTAACAGAAGAATTTATTCACGAAATGGAGTGAAATATGTGAAAATCAACGAAGGAGAATCTTTTGCACAGATAGCTTCGGAATTTAAACTTTCCGAGCGTCAATTGCTTAAATATAACGAGTTGCAAAAATACGACCGTCCGGTAGCAGGACAGGAATTGTATATCAAGAAAAAGAAAACAAGAGCCGACTACAAAACTCCCGTACATATAGCGCAGGAAAACGAAAGTATGCGTGCAATATCGCAACGTTATGCAGTGAAACTGAAATCGTTACTGCATTACAACAATATGAAGGAGAACGACCGTCCGGTGGCAGGACAGGAAATATATCTGCGTAACAAAATGCGTCGATAGAGCGAAAAATTATTCCTCGCCCTCAGCCGTCGCTTTGCTCGCTTTACGTGCGATGGCGCTTACCAGCATCAGTTGCAAGGCGTGATATAACATTATCGGTAACAGGATTATACCTACCGACGAAAGGCCCGGAAACAGCACTCTCGACATAGCTGTGCCGTGAACCAGCGATTTCTTCGAGCCACAAAAAGTGGCCGTTATGGTGTCGCGACGGTTAAAACCAAGTCGCCTGCAAACAAATCGTATTGAACCATATACAGCAAAAAATAGCACAAACATGCCCATCAAACAGAACAGAAGACGCATCAGGCCGAATCCCTCGAATACGCCGCGGGCAAACGAATCGCAAAAAGCTGTGTAAACTATGAGCAAAATCACCGTTTGGTCGAACTGTCGCAGCCGTTTTTTGTTTTTTTCGGCAAAACTTCCCCATTTTTTGTTCAGCGACATGCCTACGACTACCGGCAATAGTACCTGCAAGATAAGTTTGCCGACTATGCCTCCAAGTTCAGAATAATCCATCTTGCCTGACGACGAAAGCGCTAAACTCATCAGCAAGGGAGTGAGAAAAACTCCTGCCAAACTTGATACGCTGGCGTTGAAAATGGCTGCCGGCACGTTGCCTCGCGCGATGGAAACCATTACCACTGCCGATGATACGGTCGATGGCAAACAGGCTAAATAAAACACTCCAAGCCAGAGAAGTTCGTTTTCTTCGCCCGCAAAAAGCGGTTTGACAAGCAGCGCCAATGCAGGGAAAAATATAAAGGTCGATAAATGAACAACGGCGTGTAAACGTCCGTTATTCAGGCCTTCCCGAAGTTTTGAGCGGCTGAGACGTAGTCCGTAAAAGAAAAATATTACCGAAATTCCCAGATTTGCTGCGTTTTTCAGAGAAATGGTTCCGCCCGACGAGCCGGGAGCCGGCCAGAGAAAAGCCAGAAATACCATCAGTATCAACATCAGAAGAAATCCGTCTAAGCCAGCAGATTTTAATTTTTCGGCGATTTTCATTATTCAGTTTATTTTATTGTAATACAGTCTATTTCAGTTCGATTTCCAATCCGTCATAAGCCAGCCCGACGCCTTCGGGAAGTTCCTTTTCCACCATCGCGTGCAGGCCCATGCGATGCGAAATGTGCGTCAAATATGCCACTCGCGGAGCAACTTCGGCAACCACATCCAGAGCTTGTTTCAGCGAAAAATGCGAGATGTGGATTTCGCGTTGTAAGGCGTTCAATACCAGCGTATCGCAGCCTTTAATTCGAGCAATTTCTTCGGATGCGATGCTATTGGCGTCGGTGATATAAACCAGGCCGGCGATGCAAAATCCAAGCACGGGCAATTTGTGGTGCATTGCTCTTATTGGTTTGATTTCTATGCCATTCAGCTCGAAAGTTTCGAGACTGATTTCGTGCAATTGCATTGCCGGCACTCCCGGATATGGATTTGGCGCAAAGGCGTATGCAAATTCGTTGCGAATAGCCTTCAGCACACGGTTTTCGCCATAGACGTCCACCGGTTTTCCGCTGCAATAATTCAGAGCGCGCACATCGTCGAGGCCGCCGATATGGTCTTTGTGAGCGTGTGTTATGAGTATTCCGTCCAGCGCCGAGATGTTTGTTCTCAACAATTGCTGACGAAAATCGGGTCCGGCGTCTATCAGGATTTTTTTTCCGTCGATTTCCACAAATCCCGAGGTACGCAAGCGTTTATCTCGCTCGTCGAGCGATTGGCACACCTTGCATTGGCATCCGATAACCGGCACTCCCTGCGAGGTTCCCGTACCTTGGAAAATGAGTTTCCCGGTCATTCTAATCGTAAGCCCACTTGATAAACCAAGCTTCGTTGAGGGATACTCCCAGATTGAGGCGCAGGTAATTTTCGTTTATCATCATCGTTCCGCCTCTGTGGGCAAGGTCGGCCGAGAGGAACAGCACGGTACGCCGTCCCAGAGGGAAAATCATTCCAAGGCTCAAGCCTGTTTCTATCAGATTGTTACCTCCGATCTTCAGATGCGAACGTTCGTAAAATCCTCCGGCTTGATAAGCCATCCTTTGGAAATAGTTTCTTGGAGTGCGGTAATTTGGCGTGATTTGTACTCCGGCGTTAAGCCTGTGATTAGCACTGTAATAGACTTTTTTATTGGGAGATGGAGTAGCGCCCCAGTCGGTAAATTTGTAATCGGCTGCAAAAATCAGATGGCTGCGTCCTCTGATTTTCTGCAAAGAAGCTCCAAGCGCTATGCTTTGAGGAATGTAAACATGCAGAGAGGGGATAATTTCGGGGACGTTATTGATTGATACTGTGCGCGTACTGTTCAATTTGATTTGAGATTTGTATCCATAAGTTGCGCCGATAGTCAGATTTGTTCTTTCGTTGAGCCGGTCGTTATAGATTATTCCGAAATCCATCACAAATTTATATCCTGTTGATGTGATTGTGCGCGATTGTGTCCACGAGCCTTGTATATCGTTAATTGTTCCAAAGAGATAGGCAGCTTTTACACCGAGGCTCCACTTCGGATACAGTTTGTAGCTTCCGCCCAAATATATTTGCGTGAAACCTCCGTTACCTTCGTAAAGCATATCGTACTGCTGATTTGTTCCTTCGACAATTTCTCCGGTTCTGAGTTTGTATTCCACACTGCTGTAAGGCATTAATCCCAGCGAGAGGCTCAATTTCGGGATGGTTCTGAAGCCCATTGCGATTTTTTTCAGATTGGCGCTTGTGGCTTTTTCTCTGCCTTCGCCCAGCGAGAAGCGGGAGATTTTGGCTGAGGTCGATACATCGAAAATGAACGAAAGCGAATCGATGGCAATGGCTGCCGGATTAGCAATATTCAAAAATCCAGGCACATACAGCCCTATTCCGCTGCCGGCCATTCCGGAGTTCATGCCGTATGTTCCGGTTTCGATTTCTCCGACGCCGAACATCGAGTACGGCGAGCTGGTGTTGTGTTGCGCACACAACTGAATGTAAAACAGTGTGTTAAGTAATAGTATAAGGGATCTTTTCATTCTTGTTTTACGTTCACTCTGTGGGGTCATTGTATATTGTATAAAATATTTGCAATTCTATTCTGCTGTAAATCGTTTGTTTTCCATTACCTTTATCGATGTCCACCAGATGATTACGGTTGCCGATGACTACTCGCTGTACAGAGTTTTGAAAATCGGAATCGGCAAGCCGTAACGACAAGTAATACTTGTAGTTATCGTACACTCCAAGCTGACTTCTCAGGAAAGCGGTGATGTCGTAGCTATAATACGTGTTTTCGCCAAATTGGTAATCGATAGTTAGATTTCCGCTCATCGCTTGATTGTACGAATCGGTAAGCGCTGCGCTTGAGTATTCGGGATACAGATACAGATTCTTCGGCAAAGGCGTGCAAGATCCGTATGTTGTGGCAATTGGCCTTATTATCAGTCGCGCTTGTTCTATCGAGCCGTATTTTCCGAGCGACAGCAGGTTATTGATGTCCGGAAAACGCAATTTGATATACATTCCATCGCCCGATTGTATGTATGCTCGCTGGTCGGTTTCGCTCGACGACAGCTCTTTAGTTTCCGACGGAAAGTAGAGCGGCGTCCCTGTTCTGTCGGAATTTATGTTGTTAAATTGCATTGATGTGTTCAGCGGAAAATCGACGTATGTAGATGTTCTAAACTCCTCATCTATATGATAATAAAGACGCATCCGGAAAGTAGTATCGGTTTTAAATCCGCTGATAGCTTTCGAACCTGTTCCGGGCGCCATCTTCATCGCTTTGAAGTATTTTGTGAATTTATCGTTATCGCTCACAGTATCATTTTTTTCGACAAACTTTTGAAGCAATTCCCGACCCAGCGCATCCGGCAAGCGGATTCTCACAGGCGGGATAGGATTATTCAAAGCCGTGATAGCTGTGTATGAAGTATTTGTGGTGGGTAAATTCCTGAAAGTCGCTCTGCCGATTGGAGTCGATTCGGTAGGAAAAACTGTGGTGTTATAGCCGGCGTGTCCCTCCTCAAACTCAATTCGTTGAATTGTTCTGTAAAGCTGTATGCTTTGCGGTTGCAGTGTGTCGCCAAAATATGTTCCGTTGAAACGCATTTCGACGACCAAAGAATCGAAAACAGCCTTGTGATCAGGCTCAAAAGACTGCGGAATCGAGAACATGAAATAGCTCGACGCAGTGGTTAATCCCGTAACGGTATCATCGTCAATATGTGTATTGACGTCGAGGTATTTGCCTACAAGTATGGTGTTTTGCCCCTGTGTTACGATGGAGTCGATTTTAACCGTACTGAGTTCAATATCTGCGGAATCGATCATCACAACTCTGAAATCGGGCGAAACCCAGGAATTGCCTGTGGTAAAGTAATTTTCGCCGCACGACAAAAACGTCGAAATAATAAGTGAATACAGCGCAAACTGTCTTATAAATTTAAACATATCAAGCTCTAAAAGTTCATTAACGTCGAAACGTATTCAGCTTTCGATGCAACCGAAAAACAAAAATCCAATTGCCTCGCAATAAAAGCCGTCCCTGCAAAACGTCTTCTAAATACTTCGACAAAAGTAAGTATTTTTTGATAAAGTGGAAATGTGAACGAGAATTGGACTGTTGGACGATTGGACGATTGGACGATCACTTTCTCAACCTGAAAATCGGCCAAGATGCCGACATGGTAAAATCCGCTGTCGAAACGGCTTGCCAAAGCTTCTGTATCCTGTGTTAATTAAATTATAGCCGAAGTTGTAGAAACAAACAACTTTAGTGTATTGCACGGCGTAAATTTCGCCTCTACTTTTGCACTCCCTTAAATCCGCAAGCGAAAAATTTTGATTCATCGCAAATTTTACAGGGGGATTTCAGGATTGATAGAATGATTTTCGAGGTATTTTTTAACTGCAAAGTAGAAGAGCCGTCAGTGAA
>JAITGD010000123.1 GCA_031280885.1 Prevotellaceae bacterium
TGAGTTTCCCAACGAAGAAGGCAAGCCTTATAAAAGTTCAGGCGGCGAAATGGTGGAAAGTGAGCTGGGCGAGATTCCGAGGGGGTGGAAAGTGGGAGTTTTAAGCGATATTGCAAATGTTATTATGGGGCAATCTCCAGAAGGCGAGTCATATAATTCGGATGAAAACGGAATGATTTTTTATCAAGGACGAACAGACTTTGGAGTAAGATTTCCCGATGTAACAACATACACAACAGAGCCAAAAAAGAAAGCCAAGAAAGGAGATATATTAATGAGCGTGCGTGCTCCCGTTGGTGACTTAAATATAACAAAGAATGATTGTGCTATTGGTCGAGGAGTTGCTTCTTTAAATAGCAAAACAAATCATAATTCATTTCTTTTCTACTTGATGTTTGCAATTAGAGGTGAATTTGATGTAGCTAACGATGAAGGAACTATATTTGGGTCAATAACAAAAGAAACCCTCTATAATATTGGTATAGTTATTCCTGTTGACACAATAATTGAACAATTCGAAGACAAAATATCCATTCTTGATAGAAATATCGAATTATACGCAGAGCAAGATAAAACTCTTAATAACTTACAATCGCTACTTCTTTCAAAGATGGCGAGAGGATAAAATATAAAAAGATGATAGAAACTAAAAAACTTCAAGAGTTACAAAGTTTGTTGTTGGCAAAAATGGCGAGTATAGAAAATAATTTAGATAGATGAACGAAAACAGGCAACTCTTTGCCACAAAATATATTCCTTATCTGCCAATCGAGCAGGAACTTGCCGACGAAATAGAGCGGCAAAAGGCAATGTTGAAAAGTTTAATGGAAGAAAAAAATTGAGCGCATGAAATTCACCGAATCCAAACTCGAACACGCATTTGCCGAACTCTTGGAACAAGAGGGCTATCCGCATTGCTTGGGCAATACGCTCTCACGTCAGCCCGATGAAGTGCTGATAGAAGACGATTTGCATGCTTTCCTGAAAAAGCGTTACGCCAATCACGGCATTACCGATACGGAAATCAAATCGATTTTGCTGGAATTGAAATCGCTGCCTGCTTCCGATTTGTACGAGAGCAACAAGCGTTTTATGAAAATGTTGTCCGATGGATTTATCCTTAAACGTGAAGACCATACTCAAAAAGATATTTTTATTCAGTTGATTGACTATTCGGGGTTGGAAAAGCAGACTTTTATAGCCGAAGAATTAATCTCTATCGCCGCCGAACCGCAAGCCGAATACAAAACCGACGCGAATATCTACCGTTTTGTAACTCAATTGGAAATTCAAGGCTCTGAAAAACGCATTCCCGATGGGGTTTTATATATCAATGGTTTGCCTTTGGTGGTGTTCGAGTTCAAGAGTGCCATTCGCGAAGATGCCGCCATTCACGATGCTTACACACAACTCACCGTCCGCTACGAACGCGATATTCCCGAACTATTCAAATACAACGCTTTCTGCGTTATCAGTGATGGAATAAACAACAAAGCAGGTTCATTTTTCGCTCCTTACGATTTTTTCTATGCGTGGCGTCGCATCCTGGGAAATGCGGAGCTCCAGCTCCGCACTAATAGGATGAAGCAGGAGCTTCATCCAGCCCAGGGAATAGATTCGATGTACACCTTGATTCAAGGCATGTTTCAGAAAAACAGGCTACGGGATATACTGCGAAACTTTGTTTACATTCCCGATTCGTCGAAGAAGAACGAGAAAATCGTGTGCCGTTATCCGCAGTATTATGCGGCTCGTGCCTTGTACGACAATATAAAACAAGCACAAAAACCGTTGGGCGATGGAAAAGGCGGTACCTATTTCGGAGCAACAGGTTGCGGAAAAAGTTATACTATGCTTTTTCTTACTCGCTTGCTGATGAAAAGCGAGTATTTCGGAAGCCCAACCATTGTGCTGATTACCGACCGCACCGATTTGGACGATCAACTGGCGGGACAGTTCACCAATGCCAAACAATATATCGGCGACGACAATGTGATTAGTGTGGAAAGTCGCAATGATTTGCGTGAACGATTGCAAGGACGTGAAAGCGGCGGCGTGTTTTTGACTACTATTCATAAATTTACCGAAGACGCCAAACTGCTGACCGACCGGCAAAACGTGATTTGCATTTCGGACGAAGCCCACCGCAGCCAAACCAATCTCGACCAAAAGATAAAAGTAACCGAAAAAGGCGTTTCCAAAACATTCGGCTTTGCCAAGTATCTGCATGATTCGTTGCCGAACGCGGTTTATGTCGGCTTCACAGGCACGCCCATTGACGCGACACTCGATGTATTCGGCAAAGTGGTGGATGCTTATACCATGACCGAATCGGTTCGCGACGAAATTACGGTTCGCATTGTGTACGAAGGACGAGCCGCCAAAGTGGTTCTAAACAACAGCGAACTGCAAAAAATAGAGCAATACTACAACGATGTTGCCGCAGAAGGGGCAAACGAATATCAGATAGAAAAAAGTAAACAAGAATCGGCTCGCTTGAATGCAATCCTCGGCGACCCCGACCGATTGAAAGCCTTGGCGGAAGATTTTGTAAAGCACTACG
>JAITGD010000149.1 GCA_031280885.1 Prevotellaceae bacterium
TAACTTTGCCGGCCATGCTTGTAACGCGCCATATAAGATTATTTACGCGGAAACCGGTGAGCGACACAAAATTACCCGAATCCGCCGAACCATTAATACAAATCGGTTTATGCTAAAAAAATCGCAAACATACTCACCTTATTTTATCATTTTCCTTGTGGCGGCTTTATTATTTGTGCCGTTTTTAGGAAAAGTGCATCTCTTCGATTGGGATGAAATCAATTTTGCTGAATCGGCTCGTGAAATGATAGTTACGAATGATTATAGCACCGTCCGAATCGATTTTGCTCCCTTTTGGGAAAAGCCGCCGCTCTTCATCTGGATGCAGGCAATTTCCATGAAACTCTTTGGAATCAACGAATTTGCAGCTCGATTTCCCAACGCTTTGTGTGGCATATTCACGCTGCTATTTTTGTTTCGTGCGGGACGCAAGCTCTACAACGACCGTTTCGGCGCGCTTTGGGTTCTCTCGTATGCGGGTTCCATTTTGCCCTTTTTCTATTTCAAGTCGGGCATCATCGATCCTTGGCTTAATCTATTTATTTTCATAGGGATATATTACATCACGCTCTTTTTCGATAAAGATGCTCGACCCTCGACGAGGCCTCGTCATCTTGTATTATCGGCGGCGGCAATCGGGCTGGGCATACTCACCAAAGGGCCTGTGGCTCTGTTGATTTGGGGATTAACGGTTTCGGTTTATATCCTGATAAAAAAATTTCGAGTTTCTGTGCGATGGCATCATCCATTTCTGTTTTTGTTCGTCTTACTGCTCGTCGGAGGCTCTTGGTTTTGGGGACAGATTATTGCAGGTAATAAACAGACGGTCATCGATTTCATCACATATCAGATACGACTTTTCCGTACCGAAGACGCCGGACACGGAGGATTTTTTCTCTACCATTTCGTAGTGCTGTTTTTCGGCGTTTTTCCGGCCTCTGTATTCTCATTTGCAGCGTATTCCAAGAACGAAGACGACTCCTATCTGCAAAAAAACTTCAAAACCTGGATGACCGTACTTTTATTAGTAGTACTGATTCTCTTTACCATCGTCAAAACCAAGATAGTACATTATTCGTCGATGTGTTATTTTCCTTTGACCTTTTTGGGCGCATACGCCTTATACAATTATTGTTACCGCGGTGCGCGGCTGAAAAAATGGATACGCATCCTCGCTATCTCACTCGCCGCTCTGTATGCGATAATTACGATTATACTCACCAATATATCTCGTTTTAAGGACTATATCCTCGAAAACGAACTTTTGGACGATCCTTTCGCTCTGGCCAATTTGCAGGCGGACGCAGGCTGGACAGGTTACGAATCCTTGATTGCTCTGATCCCTCTCTCGCTCATTTTTATGCTGATATATTTTCATCGAAAAGGCAAAACCTTGTCTTACGTTCTATCGGCTTCGGTATCAGTATGTTTATTCACATTTCTCACTCTTGTTTTTGTAGTGAAGCGTGTCGAAGCCTATTCTCAGCGAGCAGCTTTGGAATTTTTTGAAAGCAAAAGCAATGACGACTGTTATATGCTCACAATAAATTACTTCAGTTATGCGCCATATTTCTACGGCAAAACTCATCGTTCCATGAGTGAAGGAATTAATCGTCTGAAAAACAACGATATTTCTATCCCAATTTACGTCTCGGTAAAAAACACAAGCAGAGACGAAGTTTTAAATCAATATCCGCAGTTGGAAGTTTTGTACGAAAAAAACGGATTCGTATTCATGCAAAGCAAAGGCGGCGGACAGATGTATAATCCTGAATAAAAATAAAATATGTACAAAAAAGTAATTCGTTATATCCTGATAGCCATAGCCCTTGTGCCGACAAGTTTCTTCTTGCTTTCGGCCTGGTTTTATGCAACATGTCCCATTTATAAATTTTCGGAACCCTCGCCCTTTACGGGCGAAAAACTGTACAATCCATATCAAAATATTGATTCGACAGCATGGAAGAAATGTATTTTCCACTTACACACAAAGAGTTGGATGGGTCTTACCAACGGAAAAAACTCCTTCGACGACATCATCGAAGTATATCGCAAACTTCGCTACGATGTGATAACAATTTCGGACTACATGAAAATCAATCGTTCCGGAGCTGCCAATCCGACCTATATCCCAACTTACGAACACGGATACGGAACAAAAAAAGCTCATCAACTTGTTCTTGGCGCAAGCGAAGTAACTTGGCGCGACTATTTCTTTTCGCAGAATCTAAATCAAAAACAGCACATTATCGACGTTTTGAAAAAGCACTGTCGTCTGCTTGCGATAAACCATCCGAACATACGCACGGCCTATCTTCCTGCTGATTTCAAGTATCTTTCGGGATATGACCTTTTTGAATTGCAAAATGGCGTACGTCTCTCGGAAATAGAGTGGGATTCAGCGCTTTCGCATGGACATCAAGCCTGGCTGATTGCCAACGACGATGCTCATTCGGTGGACAATCTTGGCCTCGTACAGCGCGAAATGACCTTCGTAAACGCACCGACGGCTACAAGCGAAAATATTCTGGAAAATCTTGCAAAAGGAGCAGCCTTTGGCCTTCATATACCGCATAAAAAACATGCCGATATTGCAGATAAACTGCATGAAGCAGAGCTGATTTCGATGCCCGTGGCCATAAAATTATCTGCCGATACGCTGCAAATCGCCTGGCGGCGCACGATGAGCAAAATAGATTTCGTCGGACAGGGAGGACAAATATTGAAAGAGGTAAACGACACTTGTTCTGCTGATTATCTCGTCAAACCCGAAGATCATTACGTGCGAATCAGGCTTTTTTCTCCCGAAGGACTTGTTTATTACATCAATCCGATAATTCGTTATACAGGCGATAGTCCTGAAAAACAAATGCTAAGCAGCATCGACGAAACACGCACACTGATTAAACGTGTTCTTATACTGATAATTACCCTGCTCGGAATCGGAATCATTGCAATAAAACAGATTAAAAGACTAAAACATAATCGATTATGATAAAAGGAAAACGCATTGCAGTTGTGCTTCCCGCCTACAATGCCGAATTGACTTTGGAGAAAACTTACGGCGAAATTCCTGTGGATATTGTGGACGAAGTGATTCTCGTTGACGACAAAAGCCGCGACAACACTGTGCAACTCGCCCGCAAACTCGGAATCGAACATGTCGTCGAACACGAGCAAAACAGAGGCTACGGAGGAAATCAAAAAACCTGCTACGATAAAGCCCTCGAACTGAACGCCGACATTGTAGTAATGCTTCATCCTGATTATCAATACACACCAATGCTTTTGCAGTCGATGTGCTACGTGATAGCCAACGAAGTATATCCCGTAGTTTTGGCCTCTCGCATTTTGGGACGAGGGGCGCTACGCGGAGGAATGCCTCTCTATAAGTACGTGGCAAACCGCATATTAACCTGGCTACAAAACGTCCTGATGTCGCAAAAACTAAGCGAATATCACACCGGATATCGAGCCTTTGCTCGCGAAGCGCTATTAAGTGTCAATTACAAAGCTAATTCCGAAGATTTTGTTTTCGACAATCAAATCCTTGCCCAACTCTTTTATAAAGGATTTGAAATCGGCGAAATCACCTGTCCCACAAAATATTTCAAGGAAGCCTCGTCGATAAATCTAAGACGCAGCATCAAATACGGCTTCGGAGTATTAGGAGTGGCCATAGCCTATCGTCTGCAAAAATGCCGTCTGGCGAAGTTCAAGATTTTCGCTTAATCTATTTTGACATAGGTATTTATCCGCACAAATTGCTTCGATGAACTTATCCGCACGATTTTCGACCGACGGCGAAGTAAAAAACAAGCCTTTTTTGGATGAATCGGAAGTCTCGAACGGCTCAAAATTCTCTTTTGATCTCCTTCGGATGTAAAATTTTCGGACTGACAATCAGTATTTTAATAAAAATTGTGTAAAAAGATTTGCAATTGTAAAATAATATCCATTATCTTTGCAGCCGCTTTTGAAAAGAGAATAGGTTCTAAAACATACAAAAGATTATTCGAAAGTTCATCGACAAACAAGTTTTGTCGAATTGGAATGAAAATATAAATTTGCACCCTCTCCGATTTCGGAAAGATGCAAGTAAGGTTCTTTGAAAACGCAGGAAGACATTATAATTGAAGACAAGGTATAAATTTAATACCGTCAATTTCGAGATTTAAGGTTTCAAAAATGTATATGTCGCGAGACATAATAGATTAAAATTAATGAATATACGGTGAAGAGTTTGATCCTGGCTCAGGATAAACGCTAGCGGCAGGCCTGACACATGCAAGTCGAGGGGCAACGGGAGTAGCAATACTTGCCGGCGACCGGCGG
>JAITGD010000031.1 GCA_031280885.1 Prevotellaceae bacterium
TTTTTAGCATAAACCGATTTGTATTAATGGTTCGGCGGATTCGGGTAATTTTGTGTCGCTCACCGGTTTCCGCGTAAATAATCTTATATGGCGCGTTACAAGCATGGCCGGCAAAGTTAAAAGTTTTTTTGGACTTTTTTTGGACTTTTGGACTTTTGGACTTTTGGACTTTTGGACTTTTGGACTTTTTGCGTAATAGGCCGAAAATAATAGATAATGAGTGCATTACTGCGACGATTTTAGAAGTTTGTTTTGTTGCAAAACTAAAAGAGTTTTAACTGCATATCTTTTATATTAAAGGTTTTACGATGATGCGGCGATAAGCCAAGTCGTAGCACCGCTTCTCGATGTATTTTAGTAGCATAGCCCTTGTTTTCGTGCCAGCCGTATTCCGGATATTCGTCGGCTATACCCATCATGTACTCGTCGCGATACGTTTTTGCAAGTATGGAAGCTGCTGCAATTGAGGTAAATGTAGAGTCGCCACGTATAACGCAACGATGCGGAATATCTTTGTAAGGTTTGAATCTGTTACCGTCCACCAGAATGAAGTCGGGCTTGCTTGTCAAAGCCTGTAAAGCTCTGTGCATAGCAAGGATAGATGCATTCAGTATGTTCAATTTGTCGATTTCCTCTCTGCTGGCCGCAGCTACGGCAAAGCAGAGCGCGTATTGCTCGATATAGATTCGCAATTCGTTCCGCTTTGCTTCGCTTAATTGCTTGGAATCATTCAGTTCCGGATGGTTGAAATCGGCGGGCAGTATCACAGCGGCGGCATACACCGGTCCGGCCAGAGATCCTCGTCCTGCTTCATCGCAACCGGCCTCCAAACGTCCGGCTTGCAAATAATTTTGTAAAACGTTTATTTTAAGCATGTATCCGCAAACAGCAGATTGTGTTCATCAGAGCCTCAGCCTTCGATTTCAGTTGTCCATCCGAATTTATCAGGCTGATTACCATACTGTATTGCTTGCAGACGCTCGTACAATTTTTTGCACCAGGGACCGGGTTGTTCATCGTATTTGTAACTTGCGCCTGTTTCTCGATCTTGGATGCTTCGTATCGGAGTGATTACCGCAGCCGTTCCACAGGCTCCAACTTCGTTAAATTCAGATAGTTCTTCCACCGGCACTCTGCGTCGTTCCACTGTCAATCCCATATCTTCGGCTAAAGTACACAAACTCATGTTAGTAATCGATTGTAGTATGGAAGTCGAATCGGGAGTTATGTATTTGTTTTCCTTGATAGCAAAGAAGTTGGCCGGACCGCACTCGTCGATATATTTTTTTTCTCGAGCATCGAGATATATTACAGTTTTAAATCCTTCGTCGTGAGCGCGTTTAGCAGGTTTCAGCGAAGCGGCGTAGTTTCCTCCGGTTTTGAGTCGTCCGGTTCCCAGCGGAGCAGCGCGGTCGTAGTCGCGTACCATTTGGACGTCCACAGTTTTGAAACCTGTTGGAAAATAAGGGCCTACAGGCATTACAAATATCACAAGCAGAAACTCGTCGGACGAATCCACACCTATTCTTGCGCCGGTTCCTATCATCAGCGGACGGACGTAGAGCGAAGCGCCTGTGCCATACGGAGGTACAAAACGGGTATTGAGGCGTATCACTTCTCTCAAAGCCTTCTCGAACAGGCTTTCAGGTACGGTTGGCATCAGTAAGCCGTCGCACGAGAGATTGAGCCGTGCCAAATTGTCGCGCCAACGAAATAGACGCAGTTTTCCATCGCTGCCACGGAAGGCTTTCATCCCCTCAAATACCTCCTGACTGTAATGTAAAGCGGTGGCGCTCATGTGCATGTGGATGTGTTCTGAGGACGAAACTTCAAGTTCTCCCCATTTGCCATTGACATAGCGACAACGCAGGTTGTAGTCGGTTGGAACATAGGCAAAAGGCAATTTGTTCCATTCAATTTCCGAAGATATCATATTCTTTGATTTTTTAATTTTATTTGAATTATATTACTTTGATATATCATATTTTAGATGCCTAATTTTTCGATTCCGAATATGCTTGCGATAAGTGTTGCGGCGACAAGAACGAGAGTCGAGGCAGCTATTGCAAGGTTGGCGCAAATACGTCCAAGTTGCAACTTGCTAATTTTCTGCGGAATTTCAGATGAAGGATTTTCGTTATATATCCTTATTGCTTTGTTTCCCATGCTGATAGCTACAGATCCGCTTATGATTGCAGCCACAAAGCAGGCCAGCGAAATCGCGGCACTTTGCAAGCTGACTAAGGCGCCGTCGGTAAACAAAATCAGTGCCGCCAGCACAGAAGCGGCGCAGAAAAATCCGGCCGAAGCAAATCCGAAAATCAGAGCCTTATCGGCGTAAAGCAATTGCTTGTTTTCCATAAAATATACAATACATAAAACTATCTACTACAATCGTTTATCATGTCAAAACCTTCAACGATGCTTCGTAGAATATTCGTTTCAAAATTAAGCATTTTATATATATGTGGCATGAGTTTGAGAAAATATGCTTAATTTTGTCGGGAATTATAATTATAAAGCCTCTGTATTATTGCAGGTTAGAACATGAACATACGCGCGATACTAACGATTCTATTCATCGCTTGCCTTTGCGGGGCGCACGCGCAAGATCCTTTGATTTCGATAAAATCGGCAGCGCCGCTCCACTTCAATCCCGCATACACAGGGAATGAATACTTTACGCGAGCCAGCTTGAATTATCGCAATCATTATCCGGGAGCCGGAACAAGTTTTATTTCTTATGCCGCATCCTTCGACATCTTTCTTAATCGATATAACAGCGGGCTGGGAATCATGCTTTTATCCGACCAATTGGGGAGTAAAACATTTTCGTACAATTCGGCGAACATAGCTTATTCGTATAAGATAAATATCAACGAAACCAATGCTTTACGAGCAGGTATATCGGGAAATCTATTCTACGGAATCAACGATCCTAACGGCCTGATTTTTCCCGACATGATAAGCCCCGACGGAGTAGTCAATCCAAATGAATTTACTTATGAGCGAAATTCCTCATTTGGAGCGGATTTCGGCACAGGCTTGCTGTTCGAGAATAAAAGATTAGAGGCGGGAGTCGCTCTGTTTCACCTCGGTAGCCCTGGCGATCTCGTTTATTGGCATCGTCCTGTTAGAATTTACACACACGTCGAAATGAAAATTCCTCTGTTCGCCGGTAAAACCTACAGACCTCAAAGCGAAATAGAGGATATTATCAAGGGTTCCAGCTCTTTAACTCCTCGAATTTACTATCAGCAGCAAGGTGCAAGTAAATTGTGGGGAGCCGGCGCTCTGGCTCAAATAAGCGCGTTAAAATTCGGACTGTATTCACGACAAGATTTTAAGTTTCACTCAGTTACCTTTTCCATTCAAGCAGGATATTCTTCCGACATCATGGAAGTGGGTTATATGTTCGATATGGGGTTCATTGGCATGACTTTCCGCGGATTTTCCACCGCCTCGCACGAATTGTGCGTGATATTCAAATTCCCATCATCAAAAGAAGATTGATGAGATGAAAATATTTTGAACAGATGGATTAAACCTTTTGCTCTCGTTGTCGTCAAAACCTCCGTGTAGCGAAAAGATTTGCTGAGAGTTCTTTTTTTAACAGTAAAAGTTGTCGCATTATTCGAAAATTCATCGTTACTTTGTAGCGTATTTATAATTAATTTAAAGGTATTAAAGAATGAAAAAATTATTAGTAATGGCTTGTGCAATAGCGTTTTTTGCAGTAGCCGCCAACGCTCAGGACACTAAAACCAAGTCCTGCGATAAAGCCGAGAAATCGTGCTGCGCAAAAACTGCAGACGCTAAAACCAAGAAGGCATGTTGCTCGAAAGACGCCAAAACTGCCGACGCCACGAAAGAGTGCTGCTCTAAAAAAGCTGAGGCTAAAACTGCTGAGGCTAAAACAGGCGCTAAAACCTGTCCAAACAGCACTAAAATAGCTGATAGCGATAAGAAAGCTAAAAAATAAATCGCGCATAGGTTATAAGATTGGAAAACCTCCGCCTTCTGAAGGTGGAGGTTTTTTTTGGACGGTTGGATTTTAGATGTCCAAATGAAACTTTTACTTACCTTTGTCCTCGAAGAGAAAAGAAGATAAGGCGCTGTTTTTCGATAAGGAAAAACAGGCAAATTTCGGATATATGTATGGATTTCAGACTTACAGCAGAATATAAGCCTACGGGAGATCAACCCGAAGCTATCGAGAAGTTAGTGAACAACTTGGCGAACGATACGCAATATTCAACTCTGCTTGGGGTAACTGGCTCGGGCAAAACTTTTACTGTGGCCAATGTAATAGCTCGATTGAATCGTCCTGCCCTGATACTGAGCCATAACAAAACTTTGGCAGCACAACTTTACGGGGAGTTTAAAAACTTTTTTCCCGAAAATGCTGTGGAATATTTTGTGTCGTATTACGATTATTATCAGCCTGAAGCGTATCTTCCAACCACCGACACATATATAGAAAAGGATCTGTCGATTAACGAAGACATTGAGAAACTTAGACTTAGCACGACTTCCGCTCTGCTGTCGGGACGTAACGATGTGGTGGTAGTGTCGTCGGTGTCCTGTTTGTACGGAATCGGTAATCCGGAGGATTTTCATGCTAACACTATCGTTCTAAAACAGGGACAGGCAATTAGTCGTAATAAACTGCTGTATTCTCTGGTCGATGCGATGTACTCTCGCAACGAGCATGATTTTAAACGTGGCAACTTTCGCGTAACCGGCGATACGGTTGATGTGTATCTTGCTTACGGCGACTATGCTTATCGCATAATATTCTGGGGAAATGAAATCGAACGGCTGGAACTTTTTGATCCTCTGTCGGGACATAAATTAGATGTTCCACCGACGATTAATATCTTTCCTGCCAATGTGTTCGTAACTCCAAAAGAAAGATTGCACGAAGCAATTCGCAATATCCAAGACGATATGGTGCTGCAATGCGAATTTTTTCTAAATCAAGGAAAAGAGATCGAAAGTAAACGCCTGCAACAGCGCGTGGAATACGATCTGGAAATGATAAAAGAACTTGGATACTGTTCAGGAATAGAGAATTATTCGCGTTATTTCGACGGACGCGGAGCAGGTACGCGACCTTTTTGTTTGCTGGATTATTTTCCGAAGAATTTTATTACAGTCATAGACGAAAGCCATGTTACTGTTCCTCAGATACGTGCAATGTACGGCGGCGACCGTTCACGCAAACATAATTTGGTGGAATACGGCTTCCGGCTTCCCGCAGCAAACGATAATAGACCGCTAAAATTCGATGAATTTGAATCTATTGTCGGACAAATAATCTTTGTGAGCGCAACGCCAGCCGATTACGAATTGGAAAAATGCGAGGGAGAAATTGTCGAACAACTAATTCGTCCCACAGGTCTGCTTGATCCGGATATAGACGTTAGACCTACTGAAAATCAAATAGATGATCTGGTAGAAGAAATAATAATTCGTGCCGAAAAAGACGAAAGGGTGCTGGTAACTACTCTCACTAAACGCATGGCTGAGGAACTCGATAAATACTTCGGAAACATGGGAATACGCTGTCGTTACATTCACTCGGACGTGGAGACGCTCGACAGAATCGAAATCATGGAAGGGCTTCGCAAAGGTCTGTTCGACGTGCTGATAGGCGTGAATCTGCTGCGCGAAGGTCTCGACCTGCCGGAAGTATCCTTAGTGGCTATACTCGACGCTGATAAAGAGGGTTTTCTGCGTAATACCCGCTCGCTTACCCAAACCGCAGGACGCGCCGCTCGCCACCTCGAAGGCAAGGTGATAATGTATGCCGACAAAATTACCGAATCGATGCAACGTACTATCGACGAAACAAATCGCCGACGCGAGAAACAGTTCAAATACAACGTAGAACATGGTATCACCCCAAAACAGGTAACAAAAAGCAATCGAACAATTCTCACCGGCGAAACTCTTAAACAGGAATACGCTTACGTTGAATCGGAAAACTACGACTTCGCCGCCGAACCTGTGGTGAAATATATGAGTAAACCTGCCCTGGAAAAGGCTGTGGCCGAAGCCCGTAAACGAATGGAAGCCGCTGCTAAAGTGCTCGATTTCAAAGAAGCATCCGTACACCGCGACGAAATGTATTCTCTGATGAAAAAATTGGCAGAATTGCCCTGATTCGTCAGTTGTAAAATTGTTTTTAAATTAGTTAGAAATGAGGTTTTTTTGCAGGATATGCGATAGAGAATGTCTCTGTTAAAAACAACGTTTATTGCATTTCCGTATTTATCCGTTATCCTACTTCCATTCATACAGGAGAATGGATTGGTAATTTATTTGATTATGTATTCTAACACTATAAATTTAAATAAGGTCCGCGTAACCAATTAATCATTAATCATTTATCTATCCAGCCTGCGCAGCGTCCTGGCTCTTGGTTCTTGCAATCTTGGCTCTCATAATTCATAATTTATTTCTACTTTTGCCGCCGATTAAACACAAGGGTTGATACAGTGTTTTATGATGAAATATGTTAGGAACTGTCTTTGTTCCTGTGATGTAGGGCTTATTGTCTGTGCTTCTGCGATGGTAAATAATCGTGTCGATACGTTAAAATACACGAGAAGCGGAGGGAGTAATCCAAAGGTAAGCGGCTGCTTGCTGCGCGTAGCGCGTGGCGGTATCCATGATGCAGACGGGCAAGTGTTTGCGTTGAAGTCGGCGGCATACGTAGGCGCAAGTCGCGCCTGGTACGGATGCGCGCCAAAACGGAGTTTGGACGGCAATGAACTCAAGAGTTCCAATCATGCCGGTCGATCAAATGTTTCTGAAAATCACAGTTCATCCGACTATCTATCAAGTTATTCTAAAACCACAATTCATCCTGAATTAATCAAGTTATTTTATAATCACAATTAAAACATGAGGACAAAATTAATTACTCTCAGGCGCCGTCATATTGGCGGCAAGCTCTGTGGCAGACAGCACAGGGCTAAGGACAACAAACTGTCTAATAACTCAAATTCATGATTACAATGGTACAGACAAAAACCAAACTGTCCTGCAAGCGGCTCATCGCTCTGCTTGCTTTTGCAATGTCCGCCTTCGCTACGCCCGCAATGGCGCAGACGTATAACACAGGCGATATTGCCGTTATCAACAACATCATCAGCAATAACGGGCTTTACGTGGATCTATGCACCGATCCTTCCGGCGCTACTGTTCCCCAGAGCTGGAACAGTAAAGTTATCTGGACGTCCGATCCGTCGGACAAGCGGATAACGGATCTGGATCTGGATCTTATGTTCTTGAGCGGAACGCTGGATGTTTCGGCTTTGACCGCTTTAGAAAAGCTTAGTGTTTATTGCAACTCTCCCAACTATAACCTGACCGGACTGAACCTTTCGGGATGCAGCGCTTTAAGGGAGCTTGACTGTGGGAACAATTTCCTTAGCTCGCTGGATCTTTCGGCTTGCACTTCGTTAGTGAAGCTTAATTGTTTCGCCAATCAACTGACTGCGCTGGATGTTTCGCCATGCAGCTCTTCTTTAAAGTGGCTTAATTGTGGCAACAATTATAGCTTAGCCGTGCTGGATGTTTCGGCTTGCACTGCTTTAGAGTATCTCTCCTGCCACAACTGTCCGGTGGGCGCGCTGAATGTTTCGGCATGTTCCAATTTAGAGTATCTTTATTGCCAGGATATTGGCCTAAGCTCGCTGGATGTTTCCGGCTTGAGCAATTTAAAGGAGCTTCATTGCGACAGCAATTCCCAGATGACCGCACTGAACATTTCGGGATGCTCTGCTTTAGAGGTTCTTGAATGTTATTACAATAATCTGGCTACGCTGGATATTTCGGATTGCCGCGGCACTTTAGAGTATCTTGATTGTAGCGACAATAAACTGACCACGTTAGACGTTGCGAACTGTAGCTCTTTACAGACTCTTTATTGCCATAACAATAAACTGACGGAACTCGACCTGACGGGTTTGCCGATAGGCGATTTCTACGGCTTCGGTCAAAATTCGGATCTTACGATGACATGGAACGCCGGAACCTCGCGATACGAAAGCGTCGTGCTGAACAGTCCCAGCAATTTATACAACGGAATTAATGTTGATGGCGGCAAACTGACCGTTCCCGACGCTTCGCTTACTGCCACCACTTTCACAGTCGAAACCGGAATTCAGGGCTTTACGCTTTCGGGCGGCATCACGCTGAGAATACCTGGCACCTACAACCTCGGCGATATTGCTGTTATCAACGATATAATCAGCAACAACGGGCTTGCATGGACTACATGTACCGATCTCACCGGCGCTACCGTTCCCGACAACTGGGGCTGGGGGAACACTGAATGGACGACGGATCTTACAGACAAGCGGATAAAGAGGCTGAATGTGAGCTGGCGTAACTTGACCGGAACCCTCGATGTTTCGGGCTTGGCCGCTTTAACGTATCTTGAGTGTATCGACAATCAATTAAACGGACTGAATGTTTCGGGATGCTCCGCTTTAGAGGAGCTTTATTGCTCGTACAATCAACTGACCGGAACGCTGGATCTTTCGACTTGCACCGCTTTAATGCAGCTTCAATGCAACGAAAATCGGCAAATGACCGCGCTGAATGTTGCAGGCTTGAGCAATTTACGAATGATTATTTGCTACGACACTCAAGTAACGGCGCTCGATGTTTCGGGCTGCAACGCTTTAGAGGAGCTTTATTGCTCATGGAATCAATTGGCCGGAACGCTCGATGTTTCGGGCTTGAGCAATTTACTTCGACTTGAATGTAATAACAATCAATTAGACGGACTGAATGCTTCGAACTGCACCGCTTTATTGTATCTTGATTGTAATGCCAATCAACTGGCTACGCTCGATGTTTCGGGAAGCACCGCTTTAGAGGAACTTCATTGCTCCTACAATCAACTAACCACGCTCGATGTTTCGGGCTTGAACAATTTACAGCGGCTTGAATGTCATAGCAATCAATTAAACGGGCTGAATGTTTCGATCGCTTTAAAGAGTCTTAATTGCTCCTACAATCAACTGACGACGCTCGATGTTTCGACCTGCTCTGTTTTAGAGGAGCTTTATTGCCACGACAATCAACTGACCACGCTGGATGTTTCGAGCTTGAGCTATTTATATGTACTTAATTGCACCAACAATCAAATAGCGACGCTGAACGTCGCGGGATGCAGCGCTTTAAAGTATATCGAATGTTACTTCAACAAACTGACCACGCTGAACGTCGCGGGCTTCGGCTCTTTAACTAATCTTAATTGCAGCTACAATGAACTGACTACGCTGACTGTTTCGGGAAGCGCTTTAAATGAACTTTATTGCGGAAGCAATAAACTGACGGAACTCGACCTGTCGGGTTTGTCTTTATCCGGATTCGACGGCAGCTATCAAACGAAAGAGCTTACGATGAACTGGAATCCAGCAAACTCGCAATACGAAGGCTCCATCCAGTTGAACAATCCCTCCAACTTGATGGCCGGACTTACTGCTGCCGGCGGCCAACTGACTACTGTCGATCCCTCGATTAATCTCACCGATTTCATCGTCGAAACAGGAAATCAGGGCCTTGAACTTTCGGGCGAAATCACGCTGAGCTATCCGGGGCTTTACAACACCGGCGATATTGCTGTTATCAACAATATAATCAGCAATAACGGGCTTAACTGGACGCCATGTATCGATCAAACCGGCACTACCATTCCTGCCGACTGGACGGGCATCACCTGGTCGTCCCTTCCGACAGACAAGCGGATAAAGGAGCTGAATATGGTGAATAAATACTTTACCGGAGCGTTGGATGTTGCGGGCTTGACCGATTTAGAAAAGCTCAATATTAATTGCAACAACAACGGTTACAACTATTACATGACCGGGCTGGACGTTTCGGGATGCAGCGCTTTAAAGTATCTTAGCTGTAATTACAATTACCTGCCCGCGCTGGATGTTACAAACTGCTCAGCTTTAACGCAGCTCGACTGCTCCCGCAATAACCTGACCACGCTGGATCTTTCGAATTGCGCCGTTTTAGAGCAGCTTAATTGTTCCTACAACAACCTGCCCACGCTGGATCTTTCGCCGTTCAGCGCTTCTTTAACGCGGCTTGAATGTAGCAACAGTTATAGCTTAACCGCGCTGGATGTTACAAGCTGCGCCGCTTTAACGTATCTTGATTGCCACAGCTCTCAACAGCTGGTTTCGCTGGATGTTTTGTCATGCAGTAATTTAGAGCAGCTTTATTGCCAAGAAATTGGCATGTCCTCGCTGAATGTTTCGAACTTGACCAAATTAGAGGTCTTTCATTGCGACAACAACTATAACCTGACCACGGTGGATATTTCGGGATGCACTGCTTTAAAGGATATTACATGTTACTTCTCTAAACTATCCGCGCTGGATCTTTCGGATTGCCGCAACACTTTAGAGGAGCTTGAGGCTTCCTACGCTCAACTAAGCGCTCTGGATGTTTCGAACTGCAGCAATTTACGGATGCTTTCTATCAGAGGAAATAAACTGACGAAACTCGATCTGACGGGCTTGACGCTAAGCCAATACTACCTCGACTATCAAGACGCAGAGCTTGAGATGAGCTGGAATCCGACAAACTCGCGATACGAAAGCACCGTCGCGCTGAACAATCCCAGCAATTTATCCAACGGAATCATTGCTGACGGAGGTAAACTGACTACTACCAACGCCTCGATTACTTCCACCTCCTTCGCCGTCGAAACCGGACTTCAGAACATAAAGCTTACGGGCGATATCAAGCTGCGCATCCCGAATCTCTACTACCTCGGAGATATTGCTGTTATCAACGAACTAATCAATAGCAACGGGCTTAACTGGACGCTATGCGACGATCTCACCGGCGCCACCGTTCCCTCCGACTGGACGGGCATTACTTGGAACTCAAATCCGATTGGCAAGCGAATAGAAGGGCTGAATATAGCGAACATGAACTTGAGCGGAACGCTGGATGTTTCGGGGCTTGCTGATTTAAAGTCTCTTGATTGCTCCGACAATAACTTCTCCGGAACGTTGAACGCTTCGGGCTTAAGCAATTTAGAAGAGCTTTATTGCGACAACAATCCTATACTGACAGGGCTGAACATTGCCGGATGCACCGCTTTAAAGTATCTCAAATGCAACCACAATAAACTGGTTTCTCTGGATATTTCGGCATGTAAAACTGTTTTAGAACTGCTTCATTGCGGGTACAATAAACTGCGCACGCTGGATGTTACAGGCTGCACCGCTTTACAGTCGCTTACTTGCGAACACAATTATCTGACGGAACTCAACCTGACGAATTTGACGGTATCCACCTTCGACGGCGTTGATCAAGAAACAGAGTTCATGATGAACTGGAACCTCGGAACCTCGCGATACGAAAGCGTCGCGCTGAACAGTCCCAGCGGTTTAAGCAGCGGAATTACTGCTGACGGCAGCGGCAAACTGACTGCTCTCAACACCTCAGTTCTTTCCACCACCTTCATCGCCGAAACCGGACTTTCGGGCAAAACGCTTTCGGGTACAATCGACCTGACGTATTTTGCCGCCGTAAGCTCCATCGCAGGCATACCGGCAACAAGCGACATCAATACAGACATCGACCTCTCCCTCGCCACGGTTACGCCTTCTGTTGCCACGAACCAGAGCATCGTCTGGAGCATATACGACGCCGGCACAACCGGAGCGTCGATTGCGAGCAACACTCTGCGCGCCACAAGTGCAGGAAACCTTATCCTCCGCGCAAGCATCGCCAATGGCATGGGAATAGGCTCGGACTACACGCAGGACTTCAATATTACAATAGCCAGTGCTGTTACAAACACCGGCGGCTCGGCAACAGTAAACTACACCGGAACAGCCATCGACCTGAGCCTCATCTCCGGTCTGTTTTCTTTGGACGTCAATGCCGGCATACCGACGTACAGCATAGAAACAGCCGGCTCGCCAACCGGCGCAGGAACTATTGCAAGCGACGACAAATCGCTGACTGTTACATCCTGCGGAACATTCACCATCGGACTTGTTACGGCTGCCAACGGCAATTATGCCGCCGGAGCAAAGGTAACAGCCACGCTGACGGTGAACAAAGGCACGATGACTTTCCCTGCTCATAACGACCTGACGGCAACGTACAACTCGTCCCTGCAACTGATAGACCTTTCTCTGGATGCGGATTACGAGTGGGATGCGCCTTATACATCGCTCAACGCCGGCGACAACCAGCCCTTCGCTGCCACTTACACCGAACCGAGCGGCAACTATAATCCCGCTTCGGGCAGTGTAAAGGTATCCGTAGCAAAGACTACGATAAGCATCAACGCCCTGATCTACGGCTGGACGTATGGCGATGCGGCAAACACTCCGTCGGTAAGCATGAATCCCGAAGGCAACGCAGTAACGTATTGGTACGCTACGGCAAAGAACGGCACATACGGCACAACACAGCCGACGGCAGCAGGCGCATACTGGCTTTATGCAGATATGGCGTCCTCATCCAACTACGCGGCTTGCCTGAGCGACACCATTCAGTTTACCATCGCTCCACGAGAAGCGACGGTTGTGTGGACAAACTCAGCGTTCACTTATAACGGCTCGTCGCAAGTTCCCACAGCCAGCGCTGCCGGCACGCAAGCCGACGGCAACGTCAGCCTCAACATCTCCGGCGCACAAACCAATGCCGGCATAGGCTACAAGGCTTATGCAACGAGCGCCGACGCAAACTACACGCTTATCAACGACACTGTTTACTTCGATATTGCCAAGGCCGGCGGCGCAGCAACCTCTGCTCCGAGCCTCAGCAGCAAGACCCACGATAGCATCACAGTAAATACAATTCCTGATGCTGCAAACGGTCAGACCATCGAATACGCCATTGCCGAAACCGACAACGCAACGCCGACTACGGGCTGGCAAAGCAGTACGATTTTCGACAATCTCGCAGCGGCGCATACCTATTATATATATGCACGCACAGCCGAGAACTCGAACTACCTCGCAGGCACGGCGCAGGTCAGCGCGGCAATCACTACTGATGACGGAATTACGGGAGTAAGCGTATTGCCCAACGCGGTCAGTGTTCAGAAAGGAACAACTCAGGCATTCACTGCGGATGTTCAAGGCGGCGTCGGCGTTCCAACGACAGTAACATGGAGCATCACGACTTCGGTAAGCGTCGGCACAAGCATTGACGGCAACGGTCTTCTGACGGTAGCCAACGACGAGCCGGCCTCCGCGCTCACCGTCCGCGCTGTTTCTACTTTTGATGCATCACGATACGCCGAAGCTACGGTTTCGCTTTACGCAGAAACCACAATAGACAATGGTTCGATAGTAACCACTCCTCCGGGAGGCGACCCGATTGACAACGGCGACGGCACTACTACCTTGCCCGACGGCGGAACAATCACCCCGCCAAACAGCAACGTAGAAGTGGAAGTTCCTCCCGGAACGGTAATCGACGACCAGGGTAATATCAACATTCCGCCCGTCGATGGAAACGGCAACGGCGACGGAGGCAGGGCTGTTTATCCCGACACAGGCGTGGAAATCGACCTCCCGCCGGGTACAATCATCGACGAAGACGGAAATATTACCTTTCCCGACAACGGCGGCGGTACGGCAACTTATCCCGACACAGGCACGATAATCGACCTCCCGCCGGGTACAATCATCGACGGAAACGGAAATATTACCTTTCCCGACGACGGCAGCGGCAACGGAGGCGGTACGGCAACTTATCCCGACGACGGAACAATAATCGACCTCCCGCCCGGAACGAAAATAGAAATCGACGACGACGGCAAGATTACAATCACTCCGGGCGACGGCGGCGCAAAAGTTACCGACCCCAACGACGGCTCAATCGTCGATGTCCCCGGCGACGGCTCGCAAATCATTATCGACCCCGCGCATCCGGAAGACGGTGTGCTGATTGTGCTTGTTCCCAAACCTGCGCATCTTGCTTATCCCAATCCGATGAGCGCGATTTACAGCGGAGCGGCTCAGGCAGTTGCGGTAAATCCTGCAAGCGGAGTAAACGGCATGGGCGCAATCGCTGTCTATTACAACGGCCTGGCCACAGCTCCGACCGACGCCGGCCTTTATGCAATCACTGTGGATATTGCGGCAAGCAAGTATTTCAAAGCCGCAACAGGATTGTCTCTTGGCGATTATGCTATTGATAAGGCAAGCGTAGCCGTGGTCTGGACGAACACGACGCTTCCGTACAGCGGTTCAGCTCAAAGGCCAACAGCCGAAGCAAATGGCGTACTTGGCGAAGCAATTGCTCTGACCGTTTCCGGCGAACAAAGCGAAATCGGCACAGGCTACACTGCTACAGCCGACTTAGCTGCGCCTTCGACAAACTATGTGCTGACTAACCTCAGCGTCAGCTTCGAGATTGTGGCAAATCCCAACTACGAATACGCTGTGAACTTCGACGTTCAGGGTGGTAGCGCAGTAGCTTCGCAAGCCGTCAAATACGGACATAAAGCAACGCTGCCGGCTGCCCCGACCCGCGATAACCGCCTGTTCGATGGCTGGTTCAAGACCTCTGCCTGCAACGCGGGCGAAGAGTGGGATTTCGACGCCGATCTTATCACCTCCGATACCATTATCTACGCCGGCTGGTCGCACGAGCTATCGCACGAGGCCGAACTTGTAACGCTGTCGGTAAACGGCGTTTACATCCACAGCACTCTTGTAGGTAACAGTTTGACTTACACGGCAGATTGCGGCGAAGATGTGGTAAATCTCGAAATCACTGCTTCGGACAGCGCACGCATCTTCATCAACGGAGAAGAGAGCGAAGCAAATAGCGCAGTGCAGCTGAGCGGCGAGACCTCGCAGATACTCATTGCGGTACATTCCGAATCGGGTACGACCATCCGCGAATACAATCTGACGGTACATGCGGCTCTCTCCGGCGAGAGACTTTACTTCCAGCGTTGGGACGACGTGCTGGCAATCAATCACAATCCGGCAAATAACGGTGGACGAATCGTTACCGGAGTACGTTGGTACAAAGGCGACGAAATGCTTGGCACGGATCGCTATATCATGCTTGCCGGTCAGACTTCTGCTTATCGCGCCGAAGTAGAGATCGACGGCGTATGGCGCAAACTCTGTGCTTATGTCGGCACGCGAGCAATCGGCGTCGCAGCCTATCCGAATCCGGTATCGCGTGGCGAATCGCTCACTTTGCAAGTGCCTGAGGCCTTCGTGAACGGTACGCTCAGCATATACACCATAGCCGGTGTTCTTGTAAAAACGGGAATTGCCTTGCCAAGTTCTCTGTCGAGCCACAGCCTCGCCGATCTTGCTGAGGGCATATACCTGTTCAGAATTACATCGACAAACGGCCAAAGCGAAACGGTGAAAATAATTGTCAATTAAAAGAGAATATGAAAACATTTTATCTTATGATTTTATGTCTGCTTGCTGATGCTGTAACGGCACAGTCGCAGTCATTACCGGAGAGGCGTTCAAGCGACAGTGAATATGCTGTTTACGCCACAGGCGGCTTGTCGAATCTGACATACAAAACGGAGTGCGGAACAAGCAGTCCCGGTTTCAGTTACGGTGCAGGTTTAGAATACATCTGCAATGTCAGCTCGAACTTTGGCCTTTCGACAGGCGTTGAATACTCAAAATTTGCCGGATCCTTCACTTCCGGTTTGATAAGCGAAAGCTATGACGCCATCGACGCCGACGGAAATCCATTCGAGTACACGTACAGAATAGAGGGATACAAAGAAAGTCAGAGCATGTCGATGCTCTCGGCGCCTATAATGCTGCGTGTCAAGTTTCCCGTCGGACAGACCAAGCATATTTATGCGGCCGGAGGAGTTAAATTTTCTCTTCCTTTGTGGTCGAAAGTAAAGATTTCTGCCGAAAATATTAATTCGAGCGCTTACTATTCATACGAAACTGTGCTGTACAGAAACATGCCTCATCGCGGTTTTTACAACGACTTCGACGTGAACAAGGAGCAAAATAGTATCAAGGGACTTACCACAATGATTATGCTTTGTTTTGAGGCAGGCATTCGCTTCGACTTGCTCAAATACGCCTTGTACACAGGTATATACTTCGACTATTTACCTTCGGATTTTGGTCGCACAAAAAGTAAACGTCCGATGGACTACTCAGGCGAACTGATTTACGAAAGTGTTCTTAACACTGCATTGATCAGCGATATGAGAATGATAAACCTGGGTCTGAAACTGAGAATCAGTTTGTGACTTTTGGACGGTTAGACGGTTAGACGGTTGGACATTTAGACTGTCGGTAAAGCGGGAAGATTACATCGGGTAATCTTCCCGCTTTCTTGTCAATATCAAGGGTATAAATAAAAAAAGAAGGCGGGATTGGGGGTCCCGACCTTCTTTCTTAACCTAAATCTAAACTTATGAAAAACCAAATTCGTTACTATGACGCGATGTAAATAAAAAGGTTTAATGCTCTGTCGAATAAAAATAAACTTTATTCTCTGTTTTTCTTTAAATATATGTATATCACTGATATAACTTTTATACATTTAACGAATCGAACCTGCTGCGCCGGCGTCCATATTGCCATATTCAAATTATTTGTACTTTTGGACGGTCGTTATGATGCGTAATTTTACGGATTCAGACATACAAGTAAAATATTAAATACTTATTATTTATGAAAATCTTAAAAGGAAACAAGGAATTTTTCTCCGGCATAGGAGAAATCAAGTACGAAGGACGCGAGTCTAAAAATCCACTGGCTTTTCGCTGGTACGACGAGAGTAAAGTAGTGATAGGCAAGACAATGAAAGATTGGTTTCGTTTCTCGATGGCCTATTGGCACACTCTTTGCGCCGAAGGCGGCGATCCCTTTGGTCCCGGCACCAAAACTTTCCCATGGAACTCTGGTACAGACGCTGTTAGCCGCGCCAAATACAAGATGGACGCTGCTTTCGAGTTCATGACCAAAATAGGGATTCCCTTCTATTGCTTCCATGATATTGATTTAGTGGACGAAGGCGAATCGTTTGCCGAATACGAAAGCAATCTTGCCAAAATAGTCGATTACGCCAAAGAAAAGCAAGCCGCATCGGGAGTAAAACTGCTTTGGGGAACAGCTAACGTATTCAGTAACAAACGCTACATGAATGGCGCAGGCACTAATCCCGACTTTGCAGCAGTGGCATACGCCGGCGCACAGATAAAAAACGCCATCGATGCAACCATTGCATTGGGCGGAGAAAATTACGTTTTCTGGGGTGGACGCGAAGGTTATATGTCTCTGTTAAACACCGACATGAAGCGCGAAAAAGAACATCTTGCACGTCTGCTCGGCATGGCTCGCGACTACGCCCGCAAACATGGTTTCAAAGGCACCTTGCTAATCGAACCAAAACCGATGGAACCAACAAAGCATCAATATGATGTGGACGTAGAAACGGTAACCGGATTTTTGAGATATTACGGTTTGGATAAAGATTTCAAAATCAACATCGAAGTTAATCACGCTACTTTGGCTGGCCACACCTTCGAACACGAACTTCAGGCAGCAGTCGATGCTGACATGCTCGGCTCGATTGACGCTAATCGCGGCGACTACCAGAATGGCTGGGATACCGACCAGTTTCCTGTTGATATTTACGAACTTGCACAGGCAATGCTGGTTATCGTAAAAGCAGGAGGATTTACTACCGGCGGTACGAATTTCGACGCTAAAACTCGTCGCAATTCAACTGATTTAGAGGATATTTTCATCGCTCATATAGCCGGCATGGACGTCTTCGCCCGCGCTTTGACAATTGCAGCCGATATTATCGAAAAATCCGATTATGTAAAGATGCGCACCGAGCGTTATGCCTCTTTCGACAGCGGCGAAGGAAAGAAATTTGAAGAAGGAGCGCTTTTACTCGATGATTTACGCAATTTTGCAGCCAAAAACGGCGAACCGGCGCAAATCAGCGGCAAACAGGAATTGTACGAGGCCATAGTTAATATGTATATCTAATTGTCCACAATATCTAACACAGTATCAATGAAAAAGCGATACAATTCGGGTTATATTCTGGGCATCACCTTAGTGGCTACCTTGGGAGGCTTATTGTTCGGTTACGACACCGCCGTTATCTCCGGCGCCGAAAAATCGATACAAGCCTTCCTTGTCGAGCCGCTTAATTTAAGCAGTTTTGCACATGGAGCTACCGTATCGAGCGCTCTGATAGGCTGCATTATAGGTGGAGCTTTGTCGGGTTTGATCTCGTCGCGATTCGGACGAAAAAAATCTCTGCTTCTGGCCGCATGTCTGTTCTTCCTATCGGCGCTTGGTTCGGGCTATCCCGAAACTCTGTTTTTCGCTCATGGTGAGCCATCTATATCTCTGTTGTTTACATTTAACTGCTACCGCATTGTCGGAGGCGTTGGAGTTGGTTTGGCATCGGCGGTTTGCCCGATGTACATCGGCGAAATCGCTCCGGCCGAAATACGCGGACGCTTGGTTTCGCTGAATCAGTTCGCTATAATCTTCGGGATGTTAGTGGTTTACTTCGTCAATTGGGGTATAGCTCGCGGTCAGTCTCTGGAATGGATCGACGCTATCGGCTGGCGACGCATGTTCGCTTCGGAAGCCGTACCCGCCACCATCTTCGGACTGCTACTGTTTTTAGTCCCTGAAACACCTCGATATCTTGCACTTACAAATCGTCCAGATAAGGCATTGAACGTACTTGCAAAAATCAACGGAAAACAACGCGCAGAAGAAATCCTGAACGAGATAAAAACTACCGTCCAAAAATCGTCTGCAAAATTATCATCCTACGGCAAAAAGGTCATAATCATAGGGATACTTCTGTCGGTCTTTCAGCAGTTTGTAGGCATAAACGTAGCCCTGTATTACGCTCCGCGCATTTTCGAAAGCATGGGAGCAGCAAAGGATTCGTCAATGCTTCAGACTATTATCATGGGTTTGGTAAATGTAATCTTTACCGTCGTAGCCATCATGACCGTCGATAAATGGGGACGCAGACCCTTGCTAATCACCGGCTCCATCGGAATGTCGATAGGTATGTTAGCCATATCCGCCCTGTCGTTCAGCAATATCATAGGTATCAGCACGCTTGTATTCATCATCATCTACACTGCCTCGTTCATGTGGTCGTGGGGGCCGATATGCTGGGTGCTGATTTCCGAAATATTTCCTAACAAAATCAGAGGACGCGCAGTGGCGATAGCTGTTGCTGCTCAATGGTTTGCTAACTATCTCATCTCGTCCACCTATCCGCCGATGATGAAGTTCAGCGGAGGAATGACTTACGCCATTTACGGAATCATGGCCTTGCTTTCTGCTCTGTTTGTCTGGAAGATGGTACCCGAAACCAAAGGAAAATCGCTGGAAGAAATGGAAAAACTGTGGAAAAAATAATTGAGAACGTTTATCGTATGTAATTATGAAGAATAAACTTAAGGAACTCACCGACAAGCTATATAATGAAGGCTTGTCGAAAGGACAACAAGATGCCGACGAAATCGTTGGCAAGGCGAAAAGCGAAGCGGAAAACATTCTGCAAAAAGCCGCCGAAGAAGCCGAATCAATAATAAAAGCTGCGGAAAAACAGGCTGCGGAAATATCGGCCAATGCCGACGCCGAAATCAAATTGGCTGGCAGACAGGTCGTATCGGAAATCAAACAAAGAGTAAAAACCGTCATTGTGGCTGGCGTTGTAGCTCCGGCAATAAGCGCTGCTTTCGACGATAAAGCTTTTGTTCAATCATTGATTAAAACCGCCGCCGAAAAGTTTACTCTCGACGGAGAACTATCTGGTCTTTCGATGCTTGTGCCGGAAAACATGCAAAAAGAACTCGTCGATTATGCCGAGAAACAAATTCTTGCAAAATTGTCGAAAGGACTGGAAATCAAAGCCGACAAGCAAATAAAGGCGGGTTTTAAAATCGGCGCGAAAGATGGAGGATACTACATCGGCTTCACCAACGAGGATTTTAACAATCTGCTCTCCGACTATCTGCGTCCTAAGATAGCTGCCTTGTTATTCGGATAATTGCAGAGCTTTTATCGTTGAATTTCAGACTATTTATCCTTGTATTGCTCTGCTTGACGAGCGCAAAACTCCAAAGTTCGCCAAAACGCGAATTTCGGGGTGCATGGGTGCATACTGTCTGGAATACAGAATATTGCCGCATGAGTGCGCAGGAAATGCAGCAGCACTACACTGCCCTACTCGATAGTTTCGAGAAAGCGGGTATAAATGCTGTGATTTTTCAAGTCAGACCCGAAGGCGACGCTTTTTACAAATCGGATCTGGAACCTTGGAGCCGATTTCTGACCGGCGAACAAGGAAAAGCTCCCGAACAAGCATGGGATCCGCTGGATTTCATGGTCAATGAATGTCATAACCGAGCGATGGAAATCCATGCTTGGTTCAATCCGTTCAGAGCCTCTGCCAATGCGTGTAATCCATTGGCAAAGAATCATCTATATCATTCAAAACCCTGGCTGTTTTTTAAATACGGCAATCAGCTTTATTTCAATCCCGGAGAACCCGAATCGAGAATACATGCTGTAAAAGTAATCGCCGATGTAGTAAGTAGATACGACATAGATGCGGTGCATTTCGACGATTATTTTTATCCATACAAAATAGCCGGCGAAGAAATTCCCGACAACAGCGCGTTCAGCAAATACGGAAAAGGATTCGCCTCTAAAACCGATTGGCGCAGAAATAATGTAACTTCCTTGATAAGAGCCTTAAACGACACCATAAAAAAGCTAAAACCATGGGTACGTTTCGGCATAAGTCCCTTTTATTCGGAAAAGGTAAACTATCATTTTTTGTACGCTGACGTGATGTCCTGGGTCAATGCCGAACTCATTGATTATGTTGCTCCTCAGCTGTATTGGGAAATAGGGCATCGTTATGCCGACTACGAGCGTATGTTGCTCTGGTGGAACGATAACGTAAAGAAATGCAAATTGTTCATCGGACAAAACATCGAATCAACCGTAGAAATAAACCTTTCCGGCGGGAAAACCGAAAGCCAGTTGCAGCGAAAAATGTCGCTTGCCTCGAATAGTCCTTCCGTCAATGGAAATATCTGGTGGCCAGGATATTTGATCCCAAAAAATCCAAAAGGATTTACCGATAGTATCGCACAATATTATAACAGAATCGCTCTGCCGCCGGCATACGAAACCTACGACGGCAAACCGGCTCTGCCGATACTCGCTTCGACCGTAACATACACTACGAAAGGCGCTTTACTGCGTTGGAAGGCCTTTAAAACAAGCGACGAAAGCAAACAATCGATGTATTACTGCATTTACTCCTTCGCAAGAAACGACAAAACTGACATCAACGACGTGTCGAAACTGCTTAAAATACAGCGTGGAAACTCCTATCTGATTCCTGAATCAGAACTGAAAAAAAAGCGTAAATACGTGATCACATCCTTAGACAGGAGGAACAACGAATGTAAAGTAGCAAAAGTTATATATCCGTGAATAACACCATTTTACGCTTTCGTCTTGAGCTTATGTTCTGTGGAAATTCGTTATTGAAGCCTGAGCCGTAGCTGTTACAAGTATATCGTTGATACATACATGTTTGGGCAAATCGACTGCATAGGCGATCACTTCGGCAATATCCTCAGCCACAAGAGGTTCAAAACCTTTGTAAACCTCGTCGGCGCGAGCTTGGTCGCCATTGAAACGCACCAGCGAAAATTCGGTTTCCACAGCGCCCGGACGCACTCCCGTAACTTTTATGCCATACTTGACCATATCGAGACGCATACCTCGAGTTAAGGCATCAACAGCGTGTTTAGTAGCACAATACACCGCTCCATTTTCATACACTTCTCGTCCCGCTATCGAACCTACATTGACGATGTGGCCTCCGCCACGAGCAGCCATTCCCGGAGCAATAGCTCGCGTAACATACAGTAGTCCTTTGATATTGGTGTCGATCATGCGATCCCATTCGTCAGTATCGCTGTCTTGGACATGCGTCAGCCCCAAAGCCAGCCCTGCGTTGTTTATCAGGATGTCTATCTTGCGAAAATCATCCGGAATGGACTCTATGGCAGCATAAACCTCCTCCTTTTTTCTTACGTCGAAAACACTGTAAATGAAGTGATTTCCGTATTGTTTTGATAAATCGTCCTTCAGTTTGGATAGACGTTCCTCTCTGCGTCCCGTCAGAATCAAGCTGATACCCTTTTTGGCCAGAGCGTATGCGGTCGCTTTCCCAATCCCGGAAGTAGCGCCGGTAATCATTGCAGTTCTCATTTTAATTCAATTCATTAGTAATTACATGGTGCAAATATACACAAAAAAAGAAAAGCCGCTTAAGGTACGACTTTTCTTCCAAATATACAATCAATAATATAGAGGGCGTTGGGGAAATTGTTTAAAGTTTGAAGCAAATAATATTGAGTTTTTCCGAAGGGATACGCCCTCTATTCGTCCATTTCACATTTAATAATAACCTGTTGAGATTTTATATAGCTTATTTAACAATACCAAGTATCCTCCTTCCCCGGGATTACCTTTCAGACATAATAAACTAACTTCTCACGGTGCAAAGGTACACCTTTTTTGTTAATTCCAAACATTATTTTAACTTTTTTTTGCCCCTTACCCAATATTTTATGTTAAGTTGCTGAAAATAAGGGTGAAAAAATTATCAAATATTTTCATAAAAGATTAATACATTTATATACAGTGTTTTGATGTTTTATGCCTTTCTATTATTCTGTATATATTATAGTTACAAATAAGTTTCATGCCTTCATTTCGCCCGTTTTGACTCATAAAGTACTATCGAAAGGCAAAAAAAGGCAAAATTTCGAGCGAATCCCTGCCTCTAACTTGGACTGTTGGACGATTGGACTGTTAGACATTTGGACGATTGGATATAGAACGAAAGATCTCATTATCAAGATAAATGCGTTAAAACTCGTTATATATATTTTGTGAAAACCGGTGCAAAGGCCTCATTTCCAGCCAATCCAAATAGCAAAACAAGCTCAGTAGTTAAGAATATAACACAACAAACGGATTATTTCATTATTATTCAACAAGATATGAGAATGAAGTAATGAAATCTTTATGCTTGTTTCCCGTGCTGCTGCTGAGCTTGTTTTTGTTTAGAAATGAGGTGAAAATGAGGATTTTCCAGCAAAACAGATAGAGTAAATTTCAATGTATTCGCCCTTGATCTCACCATATCCGATTCGTATGGTCTAAAAGTCTAACAGTCTAACAGTCTAAAAGTCTAAAAGTCCAACAGTCCAACAGTCCAACAGTCCAACAGTCTAACAGTCCAAAAAAAGTCAAGGCCTTTTCAATCTATCGGGATTATTTTTGATAAAGCTAGCCCAGTTGTTTGAGTTTGTTTTTGTTACGCTTGTTGTTTTTTCTTTTACTCCGAATCGTGTCTGGTAAAAATGACAGACGGCGGCGCCTAAAGCATCTGTAGCATCCAGAAATTCAGGCATTTCGCTTATTTGAAGTTCGTGTTTCAGTATTCCGGCCACTTGCTCTTTCGAGGCGTTCCCCGAACCTGTTACAGCTATTTTGATCTTTCGAGGCGCATATTCAAATATCGGCAAGCCGACAGATAAAGCCGCAGCCATCGCTACTCCTTGAGCCCGACCTAACTTCAACATCGACTGCACGTTCTTTCCAAAAAACGGAGCTTCGACAGCCAGCTCGTCCGGCTTATACTCATCTATCAAAGCCTTCACTCGCTCGAATATTTTGCCGAGTTTTACGTAATGATCTTTGTATTTCATAAGTTCTATTACGCCCATTACCAGCAATTCCGGCTTTCCAGCACGCGAGCGTATCACTGCATATCCCATTACATTGGTGCCAGGGTCTATGCCCATTATCGTCCTGTCGGACAGGGCTATGCTGTTACGCTGTTTGGTCACTTTTTTGTCTTTCTGCTTTTTGTTTTGTTCAAATTCTCGTTCACTCTGAATCTGACTATTTTTTTGATTATATCCTGTGGAATAGGCTTATTCATAGGGAAATGCAGGCTTCCCTTTCCACTGCGATACGGAGCAAGCTCCTCCTCAAATTCATCAATGGCCGAGGGTGCAGGAAAAAATCCATAATGATGCTTAAATGCCGCAAAATGAACCAGATTGCCATTCAGATAAAAGGTAGGCATTCCATACGATATTTTTTCGCTTGCTTCCGGCGCTTCGGATTTGACGATATTCCGTAATTCATTCAAAACTATCTGGATTTCAGGCTCAAATCTTGCGATATATTCATCTACCGTTCTTACTTCTTTATCCATCGATACGCTGATTTACTTAGCTTTGTCCAAACGCCGCCTTTCTATATGCACAAAAACGTTGGCACGCGGACGACAAGCCGCCACAAAAGCACGCAGACAACATTGTATCTGCGTGCTATGGACTGCATTTTCATCCGCGCGCTTCCGTAGGATTATCCGCGTGCTTAATCGCCTAATTTAGCGCACAGAAACTCGCGATTCAATCGAGCGATGTGAGCTATCGATATCGATTTCGGACATTCGGCTTCGCAGGCTTGCGTGTTGGTGCAGCCGCCGAAACCAAGTTCGTCCATCTTGGCAACCATAGCTTTAGCTCTACGAGCGGCCTCGATTTTGCCCTGCGGCAATTTTGCCAGCGACGACACTCGCGCTCCGACAAAGAGCATAGCCGAACCGTTTTTGCAAGTTGCCACGCAAGCTCCGCAACCAATGCAGGCGGCGGCGTCCATCGATTCGTCGGCGTCCTCCTTCCCGATGGGAATGGCGTTACCGTCGGGCACTCCGCCGGTATTGACCGAGATGAATCCTCCTGCTTGCAGTATCTGGTCGAAAGCGTAACGGTTCACTACCAGATCTTTGATTACCGGAAAAGCTGCCGAGCGCCAAGGTTCGACGGTTATAGTATCGCCGTCTTTGAACTTGCGCATGTGCAACTGACAGGTTGTAACCTCGTCGTCGGGGCCGTGCGCTCGTCCGTTGATATACAGCGAACACATGCCGCAGATGCCTTCGCGACAGTCGTGGTCGAACGCAACAGGTTCTTTTCCTTCGCGTATCAATTTGTCGTTCAAAATGTCCAACATTTCAAGAAACGACGTGTCGGGTGAAACTCCTTCTAAATCATAAGTTTCAAATCCACCCTTAGCTTTAGCGTTCTTCTGACGCCATATTTTTAGTTTTAATTTCATGTCATTGTAGTTTTTATGGACTGTTGGACTGTTAGACTGTTGGACTGTTAGACGGTTGAATTATTGAACATTAACCGATAATTGCTTTTTGAATTGGCGAATCTTTTTCTGTTCGCTGATGATTTTCATCAGAAACGATTTATACTCTTCTTCGGGAATATATCCAACTTCGAAAGAAATCATTAATTCGGTTTCCAATTCGTAGGCCGATGTTAATGCAATATTCAGAAATCGAGCAAATTCGACATCACTATATCTTCCCGATCCTTCGGCTATATTCGAAGCAATCGATACAGCTGCTCTTCTCATTTGCGAAGATAAACCATATTTTTCCGATTCCGGAAAACGCGACGTCAATACGTATGTACCTTTGGCAATGACAATAGCGTCTTGCCATATCAACATTTCCCTAAAATTATGTCCAAATTCCTTTCGATTCATCAGTCCAAAAGTCCAAAAGTCCAAAAGTCAATCTTTATAATTCCTTGTTGAGGGTTTAACAAATTCGTACTTCAGCTCCTCTTTATGGAGTTCGGGTTTATTACCTTCGCCCTTGTATTCCCAAGCCGAGACGTACATAAAATTTTCGTCGTCGCGTTTAGTTTCGCCGTCTTCGGTTTGCATTTCCTCGCGGAAATGTCCGCCGCAGGATTCCTTGCGATTCAGAGCGTCCAAGGCCATCAGTTCGCCGATTTCGATGAAGTCGGCCAATCGAACTGCTTTTTCAAGTTCTTGATTGAACTCATTGTTTTCGCCCGGAACAAGCACATCGCTCCAAAATTCCTTACGGATTTCGGCGATTTCTTCGAGAGCTTTTTTCAGACCAGCCTCATTACGAGCCATTCCGACGTATTCCCACATCACTAATCCCAGTTTTTTATGCAAACTGTCCACAGTTTGTTTTCCTTTGATGTTGAAGATTTTATCAAGTTTTTCTTTGATTCGTTTTTCAGCATCTTCGAAGGCGGGATTATTCGTATCGGTTTTAGGCGTTTGGATTTCTCCTGCCAGATAATCACCAATAGTATAAGGCAATACAAAATATCCATCGGCCAGACCCTGCATCAAAGCCGAAGCGCCGAGGCGATTTCCGCCGTGGTCGCTAAAGTTGGCTTCGCCTATGGAATAGAGGCCGGGGATGGTAGTCATCAGATTGTAATCGACCCAAATACCTCCCATTGTGTAGTGAATGGCCGGATAGATCATCATCGGTTCCTCGTATGGATTCACGTCCACAATCTTTTCGTACATCTGGAACAAGTTTCCGTAGCGTTGTTCTATTACGTTCTTACCCAGACGTTTGATTGCCGTCGAGAAATCGAGAAATACTGCAAGTCCGGTGTCGTTTACTCCGAAGCCGGCGTCGCAACGTTCTTTGGCGGCGCGGGAAGCCACATCGCGCGGAACGAGATTTCCGAATGCGGGATAACGACGTTCGAGATAGTAATCGCGGTCATCTTCGGGAATTTGCGAGGCTTTTATCTGTTTTTTGCGAAGTTTTTCAACGTCTTCTTTTTTCTTTGGAACCCAAATACGTCCGTCGTTACGCAGCGATTCCGACATCAGCGTAAGTTTCGATTGCTGGTCGCCGTGAACGGGGATACAGGTTGGATGTATCTGAGCGAAACATGGATTGGCGAAGAAAGCGCCGTGTTTGTAGCATTGCCATGCTGCCGAGCAGTTGCTGTTCATTGCGTTGGTCGAGAGGAAGAATGTATTTCCGTAGCCTCCGCTGGCAATTACTACTGCGTGAGCGCCGAAGCGTTCGATTTTTCCTGTTTCCAGATTTCGGGCGATTATGCCTTTCGCTTTACCGTCAATCATCACTAAATCAAGCATTTCATGTCGATGGTACGATTTTACGCTTCCTGTGGCAATCTGGCGGTTCAATGCGGCGTATGCTCCAAGCAGCAGTTGCTGACCGGTTTGTCCGCGAGCGTAGAAAGTTCTCGACACCTGCGCTCCGCCGAATGAACGGTTATCGAGCAGGCCGCCGTAATCGCGGGCGAATGGCACTCCTTGCGCCACGCATTGGTCGATGATTTTACCGCTCACTTCGGCAAGTCGATACACATTGCCTTCGCGCGAGCGATAGTCGCCGCCCTTGATGGTGTCGTAGAAGAGGCGATACACCGAGTCGTTGTCGTTTTGATAATTTTTCGATGCGTTTATGCCTCCCTGAGCTGCGATGGAGTGTGCGCGGCGCGGGCTATCGGAGATACAGAATATCTTGACGTTGTATCCTAATTCGCCGAGCGAAGCCGCTGCGGAAGCGCCTCCAAGACCTGTGCCTATCACTATGATTTCGAGCTTGCGCTTGTTGGCAGGACTGACGACGCGAATATCGGCCTTGTGGCGTGTCCATTTCTCCGCCAAAGGCCCTGCGGGAACTTTTGAGTTTAATTTATTGTCTGACATTGCATTTGCATTTGTAACGTTTTACTTAAATTTAATAATCCTTTTTACGGAAAAAGCGGGTCCAAGCCCATTAAAAAATATACGGGAATGGATACGAAGCCCAGCGCCACAATCACTGCATAGACTTTGGCTATACATTGCAGGCGCGGTAACCACTTGGAATTGTTAGTCCCCAGAGTTTGAAATGCGCTCCAGAAACCGTGCGACAAGTGGAAATACAAAGCTCCCACCCACACAACGTAAACGGCTGCATAATACCAGGTTCCGAATAGCTCTTTCACTAATTTGTAGGCTTCTTCGGGATGTCCGCCGATAAAATGCTGCAATTGCATCTTTGCCCAAAAGTGCGTCAAGTGCAAGGCCAGAAAACCGAATACAATCAGCCCAAGCACGAACATGTTACGCGAGGCCCACGACGAAGCTTTAGCCTCATTGCCAACCGCATAACTCACCGGACGCGCTCGGAGATTTTTCATCGTGATGATGAGGGAGTAGATGATGTGGATGGCGAAACCGGCGGCAAGCACGGGTACCATTATCTGTATTAAGATATTGGTATCCATAAAATTGCAGGCAGCCATGTATGCCTTCTCACTTATTATCGCAGTGAAGTTTATACTCACATGCAATAATAGAAATACGACCAGGAACAAGCCGCTTATGCTCATAATAAGCTTTTTCCCAATCGACGAACTGAAAATGTTACTCATAATACTTTGATTTGTTTGTTTTTTTTCTTGTTAATTATTTCGTTGTTGTTAATTATTTCGTTTCGATTTTTGGCTTCATCGCCATTTTTAGTTAGTCGCTAATCGGCCGAATTTATTGTTTAAGTCTTACTTTCGACGCCTTAGCGCGTTTGTGTCAATCGTTTAGAAATCATAACCGCTATTGACGCACAAAAGTAATAATATTTTTTCAATCTCCCGATAGCTATATTCGGCTATATTGATTTTATTTTCGATTACGCTTTATTTTAAGTACTTCCGTCTTGCCGAGGCGGATGTAATCCAGCAAAGGCAAATTTGCCGGACAGGTGTATATGCAACATCCACATTCGATGCAATCGTGTGCGTTGTGCTGTTCGAGAGCTTCGTACATTTTGCGTTCGGTTTGACGGATTAACAGATACGGTTCCAGCCCCATAGGACATACCGACACGCAACGCGAACAGCGTATGCAGGCCGAAGGTTCGCGACGCTCGGCTTCGCTGTCGGAAATCAGTAACACTGAGGAGGTACTTTTTTGCGTTGGCGCATCAAGATTGCTGATTGCCTTGCCCATCATCGGGCCTCCAAGCACTACTTTGCCTGTGTTTTCGGGCAAACCTCCCGCAAGTTCTATCAGCCGCGATATTGGCGTGCCGACGCGCACATTGAAATTCTTTTGCTGTGCGGCTATCTTCCCCGTAAGCGTAACTGTATTTTCTATCAATGGTTTACGCTTCTGTACCGCTTCATAAACCGCCAGAGTGGTACCGACGTTGTGCACTACCGCTCCCACATCCACAGGCAAAGCTCCCGAAGGTACTTCGCGATTTATGACTGCTTTTATCAATTGTTTTTCACCGCCTTGCGGATATTTCTTCTTCAGAGGAACAATTTCGACTTCTCCATATTCCGACGACAGAGCCTGCAACTTTTCTATCGCTTGCGGCTTATTGATTTCCACACCGATATAAGCTTTTTGCACTCCCAGAGCTTTTTTTAGCAATTGCACTCCGACGAGCATTTCCTCGCCTCGTTCCATTATAGTTCTATAGTCGGACGTAAGATAAGGCTCACATTCAGCGGCGTTTATTATCAAGGCTTCGGCTTTTTTGCCCGGAGGCACCGACAATTTGACATGCGAGGGAAAAGCCGCTCCGCCTAAACCGACTATGCCCGCTTCAGCCACTCGCTTGATTATCTCTTCGGGTGTGTAATCTGTTCGGCGCACTAGTTCGGCGCTGCGGTCGATATTTTCGTCCCATTCATCGCCTTCGACTTTCACTGTGATTGCAGGACGGCGGATTCCAAGATGGTCGGCCACAACGTCGATACTTGTTACCGTACCTGAAACCGACGAGTGTATATTCGCCGACACGAAGCCTGTGGCTTTGGCAATCAATTGTCCCACTTTAACTTTATCGCCTTTGTTCACCGTCGGTGCGGCGGGCGCTCCCAGATGTTGCGACAAAAAGAATTGCGCTGTTTCGGCCGGAGACACCGTCTCTATTGCGGCTTCCGCCGAAAGTTTGTTATCGTGAGGGTGAATCCCTCCAAGTCTGAATGTTTTGAGCATAGCTAAATGTTTCGTCTATTCCTCGTTCGACAATATATTATGTACACGCCATCTACGATGATTATGTGTTTTGATTTTAAGCTGTTACCTCCGCTTTTTCGACGGCTGGTTTGCGCGGCGGGAAATTCACCTCGTGAATGGCCGCAGTCGGGCAACCCTCTACGCATTTGCGACACAGTTTGCACTTCGTATGGTCGATATACGCCAGATTTGCATTGATAGTAATAGCTTCGTGTGGACAGACTTTGAGGCACTTAGTACATCCCGTACAAGCGGCGGCGCAGGATTTTTTGGCCACTCCTCCCTTATCCTTATTGACGCACGACACGAAGATTCGTCTGCTTTTCGGGCCTTTTTTTCTAAGCTCGATTATGAACTTCGGACAGGCTTTCACGCAGGCTCCGCAGGCTGTACATTTTTCGTCGTCCACCTCGGGCAAAAGCGTTACAGGATTGATATGTATCGCGTCGAAATCGCACGAAAGTTCGCAATCGCCAGCGCCCACGCAGCCATACGTACAGCCTGTATCGCCGCCGTAAGTAGCGGCAATCACGGCGCACGACCGCGCTCCGTCGAAAGTTGAGGTACGTGGTCGAAGTTCGCACGAACCGCCGCAACGAACCACCGCGACCATCTTTTCTTTTTCTGCGGCCGTTTTGCCCAAATGCGATGCGGCCTGATTCATAATGTCTGCACCGCCCACCGGACAGAACAAGGCTGAAATATCCTCGTTTGCCACCAATGCCTCGGCAAAAGCGCGGCAACCGGCGAAACCACAGCCTCCGCAGTTGGCTCCCGGCAAAATCGAGGCTACCTCGTCGATGCGCGGGTCTTCGTAAACTTTGAACTTTTGAGCCACGAAATAAAGAACTATCGCGAGAAACACTCCCAGCGCGCTCAGCATGGCTATCGTAACGATAATGGTATTCATCAGTCGATTTTTTCTATAGAAAATGTAAATTGTTTATTTAACTTGTTCCGAAACATATAAAGCGCTGTGTAATACACAGCAAGCGAGCCAAGCGACCAAGCTCCTGCGGCGAGTTCGTCGGCGCCGGCTTCCGTCAGAAGCAAAAGCGCTGCAAGCGCCACCATTGCCGGCAAAAAGTAAGCAAGCAAAGCCGCTTTTAAGCCTGTGGACATGCGCATTGACACCTGCACTCGGTCGCCGGGGAGTAAGTTTTGCCGACTCTCGCGGCGAGGTATGCACAACGTTTTCCGTTTGCCTTCCGAGGCCGAGCATATACTTTTCGCCCGACAAGCCTCGCAAGCCGACTCGCTAACAATATCAACAAGAATATGTTCCGGGTTGATTTCCACCACCTCACCCGAACGGCATACGCGAGCAATATTGCTGTCATCGTTGAATTTCACCTTGTGTTTCATCATAAAATATCCGGCAAATTTAATTGAAATTTATTGAAAACGCAGAATAAATTTTA
>JAITGD010000207.1 GCA_031280885.1 Prevotellaceae bacterium
ATATTACGCCCATACCTTTCAGAAACTCGGTAATCGAGGCGTAATGCTGGTTGGCCAGGATTTCCGTCGGCGCCATCAGACACGATTGGTAGCCGTTGTCGGCGGCTATCAACATGGACATCAAGGCGACGAGCGTTTTTCCGCTGCCTACGTCTCCCTGAAGCAAACGGTTCATTTGTTTCCCTCCTCCCAGGTCTCTGCGGATTTCGCGCATCACACGTTTTTGGGCCTCGGTCAGCGCAAACGGAAGTTTGTCGTTGTAAAAAGTATTAAAATGTTCGCCGACTTTGTCGAACACTAAGCCGACGTTCTTATCCAAGCGACCGGCGCGTTTATACAACAAATCGAGTTGGATGAAAAACAGTTCGTCGAACTTCAGCCGATTGCGCGCTTTCACGAGCAGCTCCCGGTTTTGAGGGAAATGTATGTTCAACAAAGCGTCCTGCAATGGCAGAAGTTTGTATCGTTCGATGAGATAGGCCGGTAAAGTTTCCTCGATTTTTTCGTACACCGCGTTCAGAAGGTTTTTCATTATGCGTACGAGCGACTTGTTGCCCAGCTTGTTCCTCAAAATTTCGGTCGAGGGATAAATACCCTGAATCCTTGTATCGTAGGCTTCGTTTTCCGGTTGCGAGTTCGGCAAATCGATTTCCGGATGCACCAGATTTATCTCTCCGTTAAATTCCGTAGGTTTACCGAAAATCACGTACTCCATACCGAATTTTATATTGTCCCGAAACCAGGTCAATCCTCGGAAAAAAACGAGTTCCATCCGTCCCGTACCGTCGGTGAAGGTAAACACCATACGTTTTCGTCCCTGTCCCGTACCCTCCGTGCGCCCCGCGACGACTTTCCCGCGCAATTGAACGTAAGGCATGTCGGGCGTGATTTCGTTGACGGTGAAAAATTGCGTGCGATCGATGTACCTAAACGGAAAATGGTACAGCATGTCGCCGTAAGTGGACACGTCGAGTTGTTTGAACAAAAGTTCGGCCTTTGCGGGTCCCACCGTCGGCAGGTATTTTATTTCGCGAGCTAATATCTCGGAGTTCTTAATAGTACTTTCTGACATTTCGATTCAAATGCGAATATTCGATGCAAAGATAAGCGAGATGTCCGGAGTTCGAAAATGTGATTTAGCTCAAATGTCGTATATTTGCAGAAAATTGAAAAAATAAATTACAGACGAATTACATGGAATACAATTTCTTAAGAATAGAAGAAAAATGCCGGAAACTTTGGGAGGAAAACGGCGTATATAAGGTGGAAATCGACCCCGATAAGCCGAAATATTATGTCCTCGACATGTTTCCCTATCCTTCGGGAGCCGGCCTGCATGTGGGACATCCGCTGGGATACATCGCTTCCGACATCTACAGTCGATACAAAAGGCTGAAGGGTTTTAACGTGCTGCATCCCATGGGATACGACGCTTTCGGACTGCCCGCCGAACAGTACGCAATACAGACGGGACAGCATCCCGAAATCACAACCCGACAAAATATAGCTCGCTATCGAGAACAATTGGACAAGCTGGGCTTCAGTTTCGATTGGAGTCGCGAAGTACGTACCTGCGACCCAGAGTATTACAAGTGGACACAATGGGCTTTTTTGCAGATGTTCGATTCCTATTATTGTTACGACGCTCGGCAAGCGCGTCCGATAGCCGAACTGATTGAAGTCTTTGAGGCCGAAGGAAATGCTCGTCTGAATATAGCCTGTACCGAAGAAATCAGCTTTACGGCCGACGAATGGAAATCGAAATCGGAAATCGAACGTCAGGAAACACTGATGAATTATCGTATAGCTTATCTTGCTGACACTATGGTAAATTGGTGTCCCGCTCTGGGAACTGTACTTGCCAACGACGAGGTAAAAGACGGACTTTCGGAACGCGGCGGTTATCCGGTGGAACAGCGCAAGATGCGTCAATGGTGCCTGCGAGTTTCGGCCTACGCCGAGCGATTGCTGAAGGGTCTCGACGAAATCGATTGGACTGACGCTCTGAAAGAAACACAACGCAACTGGATCGGTCGAAGCGAAGGAGCGGAAATATATTTCAAACAAGCGAAAAAGAACGCATCCGAAGAAAACGCTGATATAGTGGTTTTCACCACCCGTGCAGATACAATTTTCGGAGCGACTTTCATGGTGCTTGCTCCCGAAAGCGAGTATGTAGATCAGACAGTTACAACCGACCGCAAAGCCGAAGTCGAAGCATACATCGACGCGACCAAACGTCGCACCGAGCGCGAACGCATCGCCGACCGCAAAGTTACGGGAGTATTTACCGGTTCGTATGCCATTAATCCGTTCACAGACACGGAGATTCCTATTTGGATTTCCGACTACGTGCTGGCCGGATACGGCACGGGCGCGATTATGGCAGTGCCGGCGCACGACAGCCGCGACTATGCCTTTGCAAAACATTTCGATTTGCCAATCGTCCCATTGATTGAAGGTTGCGACGTGAGCGAGGAAAGTTTCGACGCCAAAGAAGGAATCATGGTTAATTCCGGTTTTTTGAACGGATTGACTGTGCCTCAAGCTATAGCCAAGGCTAAGGAATATGTAGCCGAAAAGGAAATCGGCAGAATAAAAGTCAATTATCGTCTGCGCGATGCGATTTTCAGCCGTCAGCGATATTGGGGAGAACCTTTCCCGATTTACTACAAGGACGAAATGCCGTATCCCGTAGCATTGAACGACTTACCGATAGAACTGCCCGAAGTGGACAAATTCTTGCCCACCGAAACAGGCGAACCGCCGCTGGGAAGAGCAAAAAATTGGAAATATGAATTGAACACAATGCCGGGCTTTGCGGGGTCGTCGGCATATTATCTTCGCTACATGGATCCGCACAATTCCAACGAGCTGGTTTCCAGCGAAGCAAACAAATATTGGCGCGACGTCGATTTGTACGTCGGCGGCACGGAACACGCCACCGGACATCTGATATATTCGCGTTTCTGGAACAAATTTCTGTACGACCTCGGCAAGGTAGTTTGCGATGAACCTTTCCGCAAACTCGTGAATCAGGGGATGATACAGGGTCGCTCGAATTTCGTCTATCGGGTCAAAGGAACAAATACCTTCGTATCGCACGGATTAATAGACAAATACGATACCACCGAAATACATGTGGACGTGAACATTGTGCATAACGATGTGCTGGACGTCAAGCAATTCAGAAATTGGCGACCCGAATACGAAACCGCCGAATTTATACTGGAAGACGGAGAATACAAATGCGGATGGGCTGTAGAAAAGATGTCAAAATCAATGCACAACGTAGTGAATCCCGACGATATTGTGGTTACTTACGGAGCCGATACTTTGCGACTGTACGAAATGTTTCTCGGACCGCTCGAACAGTCGAAACCCTGGGATACCAAGGGAATAGACGGAGTACATCGATTTTTGCGCAAGTTCTGGAGATTGTTCCATAACGACGAACATGAATTTTATGTTTCGGACGAAGAAGCTTCGCCTTTGGAATTGAAAATATTGCACAAAACCATCAAAAAAGTCGAGGCCGACATCGAAAGTTTTTCCTTCAATACCGCAGTCAGCGCTTTTATGATTTGCGTCAATGAACTCGGCGAACAGAAATGCAACAAACGCGCGATTCTACAAGAGTTGACCGTGCTGCTTTCGCCTTTCGCGCCTCACATCGCCGAAGAATTGTGGGGGCTGCTGGGCAGTGATACAAGCGTAGTTACGGCCGAATTTCCGAAATACGATCCCGCTTTGCTGGTCGAAAATTCGTTTGAATATCCAGTGTCGTTCAACGGAAAAATGCGCTTCAAGATGGAATTTCCGATGGACGCCGATTCTGCCTCCATCGAAAAAGCAGTGCTGGCAAATCCGCAGTCGAAAAAATACACCGAAGGCAAAGATCCTAAGAAGATTATAGTAGTCAAAGGAAAAATAGTAAACGTGGTGATATAGTTTATTTTTGCAATTTATATCGAATATGGGAAAGTTTCTTTTAATCCTTTTTTGCATTCTTTCATCGAATATTGCATCGATTGCTCAAGTTGGCCGACGAGGTGAACTCAGTTTGTACGGCGGCGCAAATCAGGACGTGTATCTTGGCTGCATAACTTGCGGCGAAAACGATTCAGAATCAATATGGAACCCGACGGGAATATATGGACTGAAAAACGGAGCGACGTCGATATGGAACGAAAACGGGATTTACGGCGATGAATCAAGCATTTACTCGCCTTTCAATTCTGCGGCCTTGTATCCTCCGGCGGTGAAGTCGGGAAAGGTATTCTATGGATATTTCACTGTGGATAAGTTCAATAGAGAAAGAATCGAAAGCGAACTTTTTCTGCGGATATACGAAGAGTATAAGGAAATCAGAAAGAATCCGAAGGAATGGTACAGAAATTTCAGAAGAAACTCTGTATATCCTTGATTTATTATAAATTTGCACTCGAAATAATAAAATGGCGAACTTACCAACAACAAGCATCAATCGACCGGTTTTAGCCACCGTTCTCAATCTGGTAATCATGATATTCGGCTTGATAGGCATAAGCTATCTCGGCATCCGCGAATATCCCAGCGTCGATAGGCCTTTGATTACGGTTTCCACTTCGTATCCGGGGGCTAATGCCGACGTTATCGAAAGCCAGATTACCGAACCGCTCGAACAGTCTATCAACGGAATACCGGGGATACGCGCTTTGACAAGTAACAGCAGTCAAGGCAATTGCCGTATATCGGTAGAGTTTGAACTCGACGTCGATATGGAACGCGCCGCTAACGATGTTCGCGACAAGGTTTCGCAGGCAATCAGACTGTTGCCGCGCGACGCCGACCCGCCGACGGTGGTCAAAGCTGACGCCGATTCCGACCCGATTATTTCGGTGAGTATCCAAAGCGAATCTCGCTCGCTGCTTGATTTGTCGGACATTGCCGAATTGACTTTCAAAGAACGTCTGCAAACTATTTCGGGAGTCAGCGCCATAAATATCTGGGGACAACAGCGTTATTCGATGCGTCTCTGGCTCGATCCCGAAAGGATGGGCGCTACGGGAATCACGCCGCTCGACGTGCAGCAGGCCATAGTCCGCGAAAATGTGGAATTGCCTTCAGGCTCTATCGAAGGGAATACCATAGAGTTAAGCATACGCACGCTCGGATTGATGAAAACTCCCGAAGAGTTCAACAACGTCATTATCAAGAATACCGATAAGCAAATCATCCGCTTGCGCGATATTGGCTACGCCGAACTGTATCCCGAAAATGAATATAGCATACTTAAAATCAATGGAATACCTGCGGTATCAAATGCAATCGTTCCGCAGCCCGGAGCAAATCAAATCGAAATAGCAAACGAGGTTTACAAACGTGTCGAAGAAATTGAAAAAGATATTCCCGACGACATTAAAGTGATGTTTGTCATGGACAATACACGTTTTGTCCGCGCTTCGGTGAAGGAAGTGCAGAAGACTATCTTCGAGGCGCTTTTTCTGGTTGTAGTGGTTATTTTTCTGTTTTTACGGAATTTCCGTTCGACGCTCATTCCGGCCATCGCCATACCTATTTCGCTGGTTGGCAGTTTCTTCATTATGTATATGGCGGGCTTTTCGATAAACGTGCTTTCGCTTCTGGCCATTGTGCTTGCCGTGGGGCTTGTGGTGGACGACGCCATTGTGGTTGTGGAAAATATCTATGTCAAACTCGAACAGGGAATGTCGCCGAAAGAGGCGGGAATCGAAGGCTCGCGTGAGATATATTTTGCCGTAATCGCCACAACCATAACGCTTGTGTCGGTATTTTTTCCCATAGTTTTCATGCAGGGAATGACAGGGCGATTGTTTCGCGAGTTCAGCATAGTGCTTTCAGGCGCGGTAATAATCTCATCCTTTGTGGCTTTGACGCTGACGCCCATGCTGTCCACCAAAATGCTGAAACGTCAAAATAAACCAAATTGGTTTTACACTGTTACAGAGCCTTTTTTCGTGTGGCTCAATAATTTCTATCGACGCACGCTGATAGCTTTTATGCGTCGCAAGTGGGTGGCTCTGGCATTGATACTTGTTACAAGTGTGGGAATCTGGTTTTTATACAGCGGGATTTCGTCGGAGCTTGCACCTCTCGAAGATCGTTCGCAAATTTCCATCAGCTTCACCGCTCAGGAAGGAGCTACTTATGATTATGTGGTTGAAACAGTTGAACGGCTTGCCCGCGAAATTCAGGAAAATATTCCCGTCGAAATGAAAATTCTGACGCGCATGATGGGCAGCGGCGGATTTATCAGCATAGTGCTGCCCGACATCAATGAACGCAGCATCCCGCAACAGGCTATAGCTGAGCAAATATCCGACATTGTCCGCAAGGAAACCAAGGTGCGAATATTTGTGCGTCAGCAGTCCACCTTTTCGGCGCGACGCGGAGGTATGCCCGTGCAATACGTCTTGCAGGCCGCCACAATCGACAAGCTGAAGCAGGTGCTGCCCGAATTTATGGCTAAGGTAACGCAAAGCGAAGTGCTGCAACAAGCCGATGTAAATCTGAGGTTTACCAAACCCGAATTGCAAATAGTAATCGACCGCGACAAGGCTACTCAAATGGGCGTCAGCACACAAAATATCGGACAGACTTTCCAGCTTGCTCTCAGCGGACAGAGAATGGGATATTTTTATATGAACGGCAAACAGTATCAAATCATTGCAAAGCTGCGTCGAGGCGATAGAAACAAACCCGCCGACATTCGCTCGTTGTACGTCAGAAGCAGTTCGGGACACATGATACAGATGAGCAATTTCACTGAATTTAAGGAAGAAGCAGCTCCTCCGACCTTGTATAGATACAATCGTTTTGTGGCGGCAACCGTATCTTCGGGATTGCAAAAAGGCAAAACCATAGGACAGGGAATCGAGGAAATGGACAGAATCGCATCCGAAACTCTCGACGACACTTTCCGTACCGCTCTGGCCGGCGAATCGAAAGATTTTCGCGACAGCTCGTCGAGCCTGATGTTTGCCTTCGGATTGGCTTTAGTGCTGATTTTCTTAGTCCTTGCGGCTCAATTCGAAAGTTTTAAAGATCCGCTGATAATAATGTTTACCGTACCGCTGGCGCTGGCCGGAGCGCTGCTGTTTATGAGATTTTTCGACCAAACGATGAACATATTCAGTCAGATAGGCATAATAATGCTGATAGGTTTGGTTACGAAAAACGGAATATTGATAGTGGAATTTGCCAATCAGCGCAAAAGCGCAGGATTGTCGAAATCCGAAGCCATCATCGAAGCCTCGGTGCAGCGTTTGCGACCGATTTTGATGACAAGTATCTGTACCATACTCGGTCTCGCTCCGCTTGCAATGGCGGAAGGAGAAGGTGCAAACGGACGTATAGCGATGGGAATCACCGTTATAGGAGGAATGATGATAGCTACATTTATGACGCTCTACGTCGTGCCTGCAATGTATTCGTACATCTCCACCAAAACAAAGGAAAAAGAATGAAGGAATCAGGGCAATACTCATCCTTTATGATGGATAAAGCATTGAACGACTATGTTTTGGCGCATACTTCGGAGGAGGACGAACTGCTGCGCGAATTGACTCGAACAACGCATCTGCGGGCGCTGCATCCGCGGATGTTGTCGGGACATCTGCAAGGTAAATTGCTGGAAATGCTCAGCAAAATGATAGCTCCGAAAAAAGCTCTGGAAATAGGTACTTTTACCGGATATTCAGCTATTTGCATAGCAAAAGGAATCGCTCCCGGAGGGATGTTGCACACGATAGAAATAAACGACGAATTGACCGATTTGGCGCGGCAATTTGTGGCTCGTTCATCCGTAGCCAATAAAATAACCATACACGAAGGCGACGCTTTGAGCATAATTCCCAAATTAACAGACGATTTCGACTTGATTTTTATCGACGGTGATAAACGCGAATATCTTCAATATTACATCGCCGCGAAAAGCAAGTTGCGCAAAGGCGGATATATTCTGGCCGATAATGTCCTCTGGGACGGCAAGATAACGGAGGAAATCAAAAATAACGACCGACATACTTCGGGAATCGCCTCGTTCAACGATTACGTTGCTGCCGACCCCGAAGCCGAAACTCTGCTGCTGCCCGTACGCGACGGCATAATGATTTGCAAAATAAACAATTGATCTCTGCGCTTGATGATGACTTTACAGACAATTATTTTTTCTCGATTCGCAGTTTTGCTGTATCTTGTATTTGCTGTTTTTGTAACGAATACGGCTCAGGGACAGCGCAGTATGAAATACGATAATGTGGCGAAGGAGGCCGAAAACCTCGATCCGATAGAAGCCTGTCAATTGTATCAGGACTATCTGAGTACCAATCCTGAAGCAAAATCCAACGCATATTTCCGCGTAGCCGAACTTTTGTCGAAAATAATGAAAACCATCGACCCCATAGCCAATTACGACAAACTGCTCAAAATCGTCGAAAATTCAAGACTTTACTACGAACTTGCCGCCAATATCAGCGATAACGAAGCTCGACGAAGCGCCGGTTTTTTTACCGAAATCAAAGCAAGCGAAAGACGACTGTCGGCAAAAGATGTGAAAACATACATCCGAATGAAAATCGGCGTCGATTCAGTATTTCTGTCGGAAGCTTCGGCCTTGCGAAAAGTATATACAACTATGGTAGAGCGATATATCGAATGTTCCAAATTGTTTGCCCGAATCAACGAAGCAAATCCCTCGCTGGCCGAAATCTATACCGAATGGCAGGACAACGAACCGATGCTGAATATGTTGATACAAAAATTCGACTCGCTACGCCGCGACATGGCCGCCTATCGCGAAGCTCTTACCGCAAATCCCGCAGGCGGACATTCGCACTCGGCAAACTACGGATACCGAGCGATTGAAAATTATAGAATCGACGGATTTTCACCCGTAAACTTTGCCTCGGGAACCGCCGCTCCATGGGATTATGGAGCCTGGGCTGCGGGCGTAATCGAACATTACAAAGAACAGCTTGCTCCGGCTATCAACAGAGCGAAAGCAGCTGTAGTAGAACTCGATAGGCAGATGAACGAGCTGAAATCCACAGGAAAAAAGCTCGAAATACTGAACATTCCAAGCGAGGGCGTTTCGAGGATAAAAATACCTTCGTCGGTATCGATGGAGGTGTCGAGAAAAGCGGCCATGCTCGAATTTATGAACGCTTTCTACGACACGCTCAACTCGCCCGCCGCAGTTACAACGGGAATGGGCAGTCTGAAAGGCGATTATTATTATACGCTTTCGAAATTATATCGAAAATACGAAAATCTGTCGGAAAAATCTCAAAACGTCGAGGCTGCCGAAGTTCTCGAAATGTATCGCAAAGCGCTGAATAACTATCGGATGTACACCGTCAATTCGGCTAACAGATTCCGCCGAACCGCCAATCTGAAATACAAAAAACAGGATATTCCAATGTATTTTGGCATAGGATTTTATCGAGCTTCTTTTTCGGGATACGTTACCAAGGCAATCATCCCTGACGGTTCGGGAGGATGCTATCTTTCAGGAAGTTCTATCAATCCGCAGGGCTTTGCAGTAGCCTTCGTCGCCCGCAGTCGCGACTTGCAGAATATCGACTGGATGAAAACTTTCGACGTTGCTAAAATGATGTACGACGATTGCGCAATAGCCCTCTCGCCCGTGCCGACCGGCGGATGCTTCGCGCTGATAAGCTCGAAAAATGTATCCGACCCCGAACTTACTACTCAAACCATTGTGACTTACGACGGTGAGGGTAACGAAAAACGACAAATCACGCTGCCCGAAAAACATCTTCCGCTGGGACGAGCTATCCATTACAACACTCTAACCGACAATATTTTGCTGGCTTTCTACGGACAGGATGAAAACCGTTTCCTGCACGGAGGAACGCTCGACATCAGGCAAATAAATACAAAAAACGAGCAGCTGTTTCGTTTTAACGTAAATCTTAACGGTGATGTAATTGCGGTTTTGCCTACAAATTCGGGCGGATTCATCGTCTTCGGGAACTATATCGACCTGGAAACTACCGAAAAAGCATACAAAACCGAACACGCCGGCCCCGGTATATATTCGCTGGCCATAAGCGCCGCCGGCAAACTCCTAAGAGCTAATGTATATCCTTCGGATACACCGCGTTACGGAATCAGAGTTAGCGGAACATCCGAAGGAACTTTCATTATATCAGGACAAAAAGGCGACGCTCGCAAAAATTCCGCCACTCCATACTCGCCCGACGGCGACCCGGTGTTCATCGTAACCGACAACGAAGGAAAATTATTGACGGATTTTTAGACTGTTGGACTGTTGGACTGTTAGACGGTTGGACTATTAGACTGTTGGATTGTTAGACTGTTGGACTATTAGACTATTGGACGGATCCAATAGTCCAATAGTCCAATAGTCCAAAAAGTCCAAATGTCCAAAAAATTATCGTTGTTTGCGACGTCGTGCGTTTTCGTCGAGCAGTATTTTTCTCATTCGCATATTGTTAGGAGTGAGTTCGACGTATTCGTCTTCGTTGATATATTCCAGAGCTTCTTCGAGACTGAATCGTATGGGAGTGATGATACTTGCTTTTTCGTCGGATCCTGAAGCGCGTATGTTAGTGAGTTTTTTTGTTTTACAGACATTGATAGTCAAATCGTCTGCGCGGGTGTGTTCGCCAATCACCTGTCCGCCATAGATTTCTTCGCCCGGGTCGATAAAGAATTTGCCTCTATCCTGCAATTTATCAATAGAATATGCTATTGCAGTGCCTGTTTCTAAGGCTATGAGCGAGCCGTTGATACGCATTTCGATGGCGCCTTTGTAAGGCTCGAATCCTTTTACAATGTGCGACATTATGGCTTCTCCTTGCGTGGCTGTGAGCATGTTACTGCGCAGTCCGATTATTCCTCGCGAGGGTATTTCAAATTCGAGATTTGTACGGTCGTCGTGGTTTTCCACGCTTTTGAGTGATCCTTTTCGACGCGACACCATTTCGATAACCTTACCGGCCATATCTTCAGGCACATCGATGGTGAGAAATTCCACCGGTTCGCACTTTTCGCCGCCAATTTCTTTGATTATCACTTTCGGTTGTCCCACTTGCAGTTCGTATCCTTCGCGTCGCATGGTTTCTATTAATACGCTCAAATGCAGCACTCCACGTCCGAAGACAATAAAGGAATCGGCATTTGTTCCGGGTTCCACGCGCAGAGCGAGATTTTTTTCAAGTTCCCGTTCCAGCCGTTCTTTCAGATGGCGCGAAGTAACGTATTTACCATCACGCCCGAAGAAGGGAGAATCGTTGATAGTAAACAACATACTCATTGTTGGTTCATCGACCGATATTGGATCGAGCGGTTCGGGGTTTTCGTAATCTGCAATCGTGTCGCCTATTTCAAAGCCTTCGATGCCGGTGATAGCGCAGATATCGCCACATTCAACTGTGTCTGTTTTTTTCTTTTCCATTCCCTCGAAAGTCATCAGGTCCTTGATTTTAGCACGGACAATGGTAACTCCGTCGCGTTTGACCAGCGAGACGTTCATTCCGGCGGCGAGCCTGCCTCGCGCTACCCGTCCTACGGCTATGCGACCCAGATAGTTGGAATATTCCAGCGAGGTTATCAGCAATTGCGGTGTTCCTTCGACGATTTTTGGGGCAGGTATTTCTTCGAGAATGCAGTCGAGCAGGGGAGTGATGTCGGGGGATGATTTCGAGAGGTCTGCGCTCATCGTGCCTTGTTTTGCGCTGCCGTATATTGTTTTGAAATCCAGCTGTTCTTCGGATGCTCCAAGCGAGAACATCAGGTCGAAAACTTCTTCGTTCACTTCTTCGGGACGGCAGTTCGGTTTATCGATTTTATTGATAATAACTATGGGTTTCAACTTCAAATCCAGCGCTTTCTGAAGCACAAATCGAGTTTGCGGCATTGTTCCTTCAAAGGCGTCCACCAGAAGCAGTACACCGTCGGCCATATTCAGAACCCGTTCTACTTCGCCACCGAAATCGGCATGTCCAGGCGTGTCTATTATGTTTATTTTACAGCCTTTATATTCTACCGACACGTTTTTGGCGAGTATGGTAATTCCGCGTTCGCGTTCGAGATCGTTACTATCCAGAATCAGTTCGCCGGCCTGTTCAGCGTTTCTGAACAATTTACCCATCAGTATCATTTTGTCCACCAGGGTTGTTTTTCCGTGATCGACGTGTGCAATAATTGCAATGTTTCGTATATTACGCATTAAGCATTTTTTTTGAGGGCGCAAAAGTACATTAAATTTTTGAGAAAGTCCAAGTAAAAGTACAAAAAGTTCAAAAAAAGTTTGAGATGCTATTGATTTTGCCTTTTGATTCCAAATATTCGCATAGCACCTCAAACTTTTTTTGAACCCAGAAACAACTTATATATTTATTTGGAACAAAATTTGTGGCTATTGGAAAGAATTATTCAAATAAAAGAACTATAAAAAACATGAAAAGAGTTTTAATTTTGATATGTAGCATTTTGCAAATGCAGATTCTTGCCGCCGGCGAGTATGTTTCCGAAAACTTTTCATTCCAAACTAATGATGGATTGACTCTTA
>JAITGD010000104.1 GCA_031280885.1 Prevotellaceae bacterium
ATGCTGCCTTCTGCCTTCACATTCCGTCCCTAACGGGACGGCGAGAGGAGGATGGAGGCGCTTCATTCTACCAACATGCCGTCCCGTTAGGGACGGCATTTGTCATCATGTAGAGAGGCGATTAATCGCATCTCTACTAAGGGAACCTTGGGATATAAAGGTTTTTATTCTGATTGAAACCGGGAAGAATCTTTTAACTCTCGACCCCGCATTTTTGACAGCCCACCCGTAGGGCATCAATAGAAAATCACGCTACAACGTACACCCCGAACCCCGTCAGGGGTTCCACAGCAAATATTTGCATAGCAACTCAAACTTTTTTTGAACCTTGAAACATCGAAAATATAACGGAGTCATAACGAAATTACAACGGAAGTCTCCCGACGAATCAACACAGCGGCAACATTCAAATCCAGAAGTCTTGGCTCTTGGCTCTTGGCTCTTGCAATCTTGGCTCTTGCAATCTTGGTTCTTGCAATCTTGGTTCTTGGCTCTAAAGAAAATCATAATTAAAAAGATTGTTTTACCTTTGCACGGTTTTTCCGCGAGGAAACAAGGGCTGTTGCTTCCATGCGGATTTATGTGAATGAGACGTTTAGACGTCGATATTCGTTAAAGGTTTTATTAATTTTAAAGTGAATTCGCATTTTCCGTACCGGTCAATCAGTACACTCGGCACATGATTTACGAAGCACATCTTTTAATCGTATTATGACAAATTTTGAAAATTTGGGACTTGCTCCCGAAATCCTGAAGGCCGTTATTGACCTTGGATTTGAAACCCCCATGCCTGTTCAGGAAAAGGTTATCCCTCTGATTCTTGAAAACGATAGCGACGTGGTCGCTCTGGCGCAGACAGGAACAGGTAAAACAGCAGCTTTCGGGCTGCCATTGATTCAACGTACCGAGGCGAAAGACAAAAGTATTCAGGCTCTTATACTTTGTCCAACACGCGAATTGTGTTTGCAAATATCCGACGACTTGAACAGTTACTCGAAGTATTTGCCCGATTTGCATGTCTTGCCCGTTTACGGCGGATCGAGTATCGAAGTACAAATCAGAGCAATGAAGAAAGGAGTTCAGATAGTAGTGGCTACGCCCGGACGTATGCTGGATCTCATCGGACGAAAAGTAGCAAAGCTCAATTCGGTCAAAACCGTCGTACTCGACGAAGCCGACGAAATGCTGAACATGGGCTTCATCGAAAGCCTCAATGAAATACTGAAATCGGTGCCGGAAGAAAGACGGACATTGCTCTTTTCGGCGACTATGCCTAACGAAGTGGCTTCGATTGCGCGAAACTATATGCAAAATCCCGAAGAAGTTACTATCGGAACCCGCAATTCGGGAGCTGAAAATGTTCGACATCTGTGCTATACGGTGAGTAACAAGGATAGATACGCCGCACTCAAGCGTGTAGCCGATTTCAATCCAAATATCTATGGAATAGTCTTTTGTCGTACTCGTCGCGAAACTCAGGAAGTGGCCGATATGCTGATTAAGGACGGATACAATGCCGACGCTTTGCATGGCGACCTGTCGCAGGCTCAGCGCGACTATGTGATGCAAAAGTTCCGCGTGGGAAATATCCGCCTGCTGGTTGCTACCGACGTGGCTGCAAGAGGATTGGATGTGAGCGATCTCTCGCATATCATCAACTACAATCTTCCCGATGATTTTGAAATTTATAACCATCGTAGCGGACGTACCGGACGTGCCGGAAAAAAAGGAACTTCGGTAATTATCGCCGGACTGAAAGATAAAAGCAAAATCAAGAAGATAGAAAAAAGTATCAATAAGAAATTTGAATATGTAGATGTGCCAAAAGGACGAGAAATATGTGAACGTCAGCTGCTTAATCTGATAGATCGCATGGAGCGTGTGGAAGTGGATAACTCGCAACTCGACAGCTTCTTGCCGGTGATATTCAAAAAACTTGAATGGCTTGATAAAGAGGATATAATCCGACGTTTTGCCTCGCTTGAATTTAACCGTTTTCTGAACTATTACCGCGATGCAGCAGACATCGGTTCAGCCGTCGAAGGCGATGATCGCGAAGGAAAACGCAAGAAAGATAAAGGCAAAAAATCGGATAAAAGAGATAGGTTTGATGAAGAAAAATTCGTTAACGACGAAGAAAAAAGCAGCCGTAAAGCCGAAAAAGGATTTGTGCGTCTTCATCTTAACGTCGGAAAAAAAGACGGAGTATTCCCCAATGTGCTTATCGAACTGATCAACCAAACCGAACCCGAAAAAAAGATAAAGATTGGTCGAATCGACTTGACCAAAAAAGATACTTATTTCGAGGTCAAAGCCGATCATGCCAAAGGTTTACTCAAAAAACTGAGCAATGTGTATTACATGGACCGCAGAGTTAAAGTAGATGTGGTGGGATAGATTCAGAATTATGAATTCAGAATTATGAATTATGAATTGGCTGCGCAGTACGGTTTGTTAGTCTTGTTGCACGCAGATCTTTTTCATCAAACCAGACTGCGTAGCTCTCTTAATTCTTAATTCTTAATTGACTGCGTAGCTCTCTTAATTCTTAATTCTTAATTCTTAATTGAAGCGTAGCGTCTTGGTTCTTGCAATCTTGAATCTTTAAAAATTAAGAGATGTTTTATCAGCAAATTGCCCGTAGGGCATTAATATCAATAGAAAAGCATGAAGGCGCTCTACCTGAACCCCGTAGGGGTTCCACAATTGGAGTTCGGAATTAAAAGTCCAAGTGTCTAAAAGTCTAAAAGTCCAAGTGTCCAAGTGTCTAAAAGTCCAAGTGTCTAAAAGTCTAAAATATAATAGAATGAAAATTGAACAAAACAGGATAGTGTCATTGACCTATAACCTTGAAACAGATGGCGAACTGATGGAGACTGTCCACAGAGATCAGCCTATGAAATTTATGTTCGGAGTGGGGCATTTGCTTCCTAAGTTTGAAGAACAGATTGCGGGGAAAGTTGCCGGCGAGTCCTTCGACTTTGTGCTTGCAGCTGCCGACGCTTACGGAGAATATCAGGAGGAAGCGCTCGTGGATTTGCCTCGCGAAATGTTTGAAATCGATGGCGAATTTGACGAAGAAACTATAGCCGTCGGAGCGCAAATCCCAATGCGGGACGCCGATGGAAACCGTCTCTACGGAATTGTGGATACGGTGGACGATACCACTGTACGTATGGATTTTAACCATCCGATGGCTGGATTCGACCTGCATTTTTCCGGCGAAATAGTCGAAGTACGCGAAGCTACGCCGGAGGATTTGGCCGGCGCATGTTCGTGTAGCGGTTGCGGAAGCGGCTCAAGCGGCGGTTGTTGCTGCGATGAGGATCCGAATTGCTGCTGCGACGACGACCCCGACTGCTGCTGCGAGGGACAGAAATAAGATCGGCCGACATAGTATTCGCGACAAATGAAAAACTATATCAAACAATCACTTACCTTAACAGGTCTGGTTGTCGGAATACTGCTGATACTATATTTCATTCCCAACAGAGTAATAAGCGGGCTTGGGCTGCGCGAGATAGATATACTTTCTTTGGTACGTCCTCGTCCGCCGGAGGCTCTGGTCGGCGACACTGCTGAAGTACAGCCTCTTGTGCAGCCTCCTCCCGAAGTGAAAATCCCGTGCAAAGAGGGAATGGTTTGCTTCGAGGATTATTCGCCGAAGGGTACAGGCATGAACGCTTTCTTTAAAGCGCTATCAAGCAGAAAGAAGAACATACGTATCGCCTTTTTTGGCGATTCCTATATCGAAGGCGATATTTTTTGTTCCGATTTCCGCGCCTTATTGCAGGATACGCTTGGAGGCGCAGGCGTCGGGATGATGGGAGCAACGTCAATAACTGCCGGATTCCGTACCACCGTCAAACATAAATTCAGCGGATGGAACACCTCATCCTTAGTAGATCCGGGCAAAAAAGATCATTCCAAAGAAGGAATTATGGGCATGAGTTTTGTGCCGGCAAATAACGCACGTGTCGAATACACAGGCGTAAACAAGCCGCATCTCGACACTTTCAATCGGGCAAGCATAATTTATCGACTTCCCGAAGGTGAAGCTGCTGTATCATACAGAATTAACGATAAGAAATCGGAAAATCTCGTCCTGAAAGCCTCTAATCGCGTACAAAAATACGATATCGACGACACCATCGGCAGGATACAATTCAATTTCCAAGCGAATGAAAATCTGCGAGTTTTTGGAATATCACTCCAAAACAAAGAGGGAGTAAGCGTCGATAACTTTTCGTTGCGCGGGACGCCGGGCACAGCTCTTAGATACATCAATGCTAACACTTTGAGGCAAACAGATAGCCTGCTCGGATACGACCTTGTGGTACTTCAATACGGACTCAATGTGATGAGCGCAAACGTTACAAAATATACAAGTTACGGGAAAAACATGGTCGAAACAGTGGAATACGTCAAAAAATGTTTTCCAAACAGCAGTATCCTCTTGCTGAGCGTCGGAGATCGAAGCATGAAAAAACAAGGCTCTTATCTCACCATGCCCGGAGTTGCCGGAATGCTTGCATGTCAGCAATCTGTGTGCGCGCAAACGGGCATAGTGTTTTGGAATCTTTTTGATGCTATGGGAGGCGAAGGCAGTATGGTAAAGTTCGTTACCTCGAAACCACCAAAAGCAAACAAGGATTATACACACCTCAACTTCGCCGGAGGCAAGTATCTGGCAAACATACTGTACGAAACTCTCGTATTCGAAAGAACCCGATATGAAGCCAAACGAAAACGGAGGTGAATCAACGGAATACTATAACGTTAATTTTTATACAATGAAACACTACTTCTTAATTGGTTCCGCAGTTATGACGCAGTGCGTCGGCGCGGAATTGTCGGCACGCGAACGACCTAATATCATCTTTGTTTTAACGGATGATCTCGGATATTCTGACCTCGGATGCTATGGAAATCCGGTCATTAAGACTCCTTTTCTTGATTCTTTAGCCTCCGAAGGCGTACAGGCGCTGAACTATGTAGTTACAAGCCCATCAAGCACGCCGTCAAGAGCTTCGCTGCTCACAGGACGGTACGCCTCGCGTCTTGCATTGCCGGAGCCTATCGGACCTGGTTCTGAACGCGGACTTGCCGACGAGGAAACTACTATCGCCGAAATGCTCAAAGGCAAGGGATACAAGACTGCAATGGTCGGAAAGTGGCATCTCGGTGATAAACAGCCTTTTCACCATCCGAATAAACAAGGTTTTGATTCATATTTCGGGATGCTTTATAGCCACGATTATCGACATCCGTATGTAAAAACGGATACAACGATAAAGATATTCCGCGACCGTAAGCCAGAGATAATCAGGCCAGAAGATTCGATTCTTACAAAAACCTATACGCAGGAGGCTATCAATTTCGTGCAGGCGCAAAACAGCGATAATCCTTTCTTTCTTTACCTTGCGTACAATATGCCGCACTTGCCGGTAGTCTTTGCAGCTTCGGCTAAGCGACTTCAGGCCAAGGTCGAAGAAAGCGGCGAGCTGGGAGCAGTTGTGAGCGAAATGGACGATTGCCTGCGACAGCTCTGGAAAGCTGTTAAAGACATTGGTGCTGAAGAGAATACAATCTTTATGTTTTCGAGCGACAACGGACCCTGGATCGAATATCCCGACCGCATGGCTTCCGACGGGCATACTCGACCGTGGCACGTGGGCGCAGCCGGAGTGTTTCGAGGCTCAAAGGCAACTACTTACGAAGGTGGCGTGAGGGTGCCTTTCATCGTATATTGGAAGGACAAACTGAAGGGAAACATTGTGTCTGAGCCAATAAGCAATTTAGACGTCTTGCCAACCATAGCCGAATGGGTAAACGCTCCTTTACCGGCAAGGCCGCTCGATGGAGAATCAATAGCTGAACGTCTGGAAAATAAGGCAATTGACTCTCCTCATCGTCCGATATTTTTAGTAAATCACGGTAAGCCCGAAGCTGTTAAGTACGGCGAATGGAAATATCGTGTAATTGCATCTAACACAGGCAAACAAGTAGAGCTTTTCAACCTCAACGCCGACCCAAGCGAAAGGTCGAATCTGGTAGATGAACTTCCGGAAAAAACAAAGGAAATGGAAGCTATCTTCCAGAGCTTTGATTGAGCTATACTCCGCTGTAAATAAACAAAATATCCACAGATAACAAGCCCCTGCACGGGGCTTTGTTTTTGACTTCCTTACAAGGCCTACGAAGGGACTTCGCGAGGAGCAATCATGCCGAATCCGAGACAGTTATTATTGCCAAGTCCATGACTATACATTATTTTGAGCAAGGCAGGAGGCGCAATTATCTTGAAATCAAACATGCTGGCTCGAATGTTGGAGGCGCCAGCGTATTCGCTTCTGATGACAACTACCTTATCCTCAGGTTTATTGAGAAGATTAAACGAAAAATCCTTAAGAACTCCTTTATATTCGTTTCCGTAAAAATCTCTATACTTGCTCAACAGGTCAAGCATAACAATATTAGCAACTTGCGTATTATGCTGAATACAGACGGGCGAAAGGGTACAAAATTCCATCTCGCGTTCAAAAACAGGATCAGGCACTACATCTACCTGTGTTATAGTGAACTGTGCCGAATGTGATTCTTCGTTAAATCGAAAACGCCTACCTTTGAACATGTTTGGTATAAAGGCATCGCTTCTCCTTTCGGGAACCAAACTCAGAAAGAATTCAACCGATTCGCTATTGATAATCATGCAATTATGCCTGCGGTCGATGCTATAGTCGGGTATTATGAGTTTAGAAAATGTAAACATTTTGAATTTAAGGCTATAGTCATGGAAACCATTGACATGCAGCCATTCCTCATAGTCGCTGTCGGACTGCGTCATTATGCCATAAACCATAGCCGACATATCACTTTGATAATCAAAAGCCAGCCGTCTTCTAAAGGTCGATGCCTCCACTTGCAAAGTCAGTTTAAATCGCATCACTCTATCTTTTTAATGTTCTTTGTATCAGTAAATCTCTATATCTTTTCAATTACTGAATCCAAAGGCCAAAGTTACAACAAATATCCTTTCGACGAAATATTAAATTTGTATCATCTGGTGTGCTAACGACTATCAAGCCAGCCTGCGTAGCGTCCTGATTCTTGGTTCTTGAAATCCTGAATCTCTTTTTAATTCAATTTGCTATCGTTGCAGCAAATTTATTTATGTTATTCAAAATAATAGTAATTATGAAAAAAGACATTAACAAAATCATTTTAACGCTTGCTTTTATTGCTATCTGTCTTGCAATAATTGGAACCATAGCATTTTATTCGCCGTTTGATAAGCCGAGCATTGCGAAGGGGGTCGCTAATATGTTGATTTTGCTCAATATTCATCAGCTTTCATTTTACAATAAAGAAGATAAAAGGTTTCGCATGATAAATGGTATAGCTATTTTAGCAACGTTGACGGCTGTTTGGATTTTCGGCTGAGACAAGTATGTTGATATCTATAGGTATGATGTTAGACGCTCAAATTATTATTTAATAGTCGGGCGATTCCGATCGCCCGACTTTATTAGCAAACAAAAAACACTCACAAAAAATATTTTGCAATAAAACATTGTATATGCATCAATTAAGTAGTAAAAATTCGCTTCTATTGATAACTTGTTGATAAGTTTTTCCGATTTTGACACGCAAATCAAAAAACATTCACTATCTTTGCGGCGAAATCACAAACAATTTATAGTAAAACTATAAACCAAATGGGTAGAATACTGAAAATACTGACGATGCTGTCAGATTTTATACGGTCGAGAAGCTGCAATTTCTTGACCCGCAGTTGTTTACCCCCCCCTCCCTCCCCAACATCTCGCTGTGTATCAGCGCTATATGTGGCGGCGAGTGAGTTATGTGCAATCTGTTTAACATGGAGGCAAGGGATACATTTCCTTTGTAAAACGAACCAAAGTGGCTTAGTC
>JAITGD010000155.1 GCA_031280885.1 Prevotellaceae bacterium
AAAAAGCGCTTACTCAAAAAAGGAACTTGAGATCTACGATAGATATCTGAACACCATCTTAGCTGCACAAGGTATGATGTTCGACTCCGAAGCCAAAGGTAGAGCCGAAGGAGAAGCCAAAGGTAAAGCCGAAGTTGTGATTCGGGCAGCAAAAAAGGGCTACTCCCTTGAAGATATTTCTGATTTGACCGGCCTCTCTTTGACAGAAATAGACGCTATCTTGAACAATAAATCAACGGAAATCTGAACGATGATACGAAAATGCACGGCTTTTATCTTGATTCTCTTGTACCTCACGCTTACAACGGGTTTTGTCGTGTATAACTGTCGATGCGGTTTGTCGGAGGCTTCCGGCGGACGATTCGACGGAAAATCATGCTGTTTCGACGAAATTTCGCACGAATCCTGCTGCGAAGCCGGAAAACATTGCGGCGAGGAGCGAAATTCTGAAAATCCTTGCCCAGCTTGCCTTTCCGACGAATGTTGCTGTTCTATCGAACATGTTCAGATGGAAGCTAAAGCCGAAATTTCGCGACCGGCAGAAACATTCCGTATTTTCGATTTCATATTACTGTTCACCAGCAGTTTGTATTCGTCGGAAATTTTCACAGCTTGCGAAAAGCCGGCGATTTTCAAATCGCCTCCCAACAATCCACGCAAACCGTCCATATACCGTAATTGCCAATTGAGATTGTGATTCAGAGGATTTTAAATCCGATGCTTCCGAAAATCAGAAAAATCGCGGAAGCACACGTTTATTAATCCAAAGTATCATTATCAAAATTATGCAATTATATGAAAACATTAGTATTATTCTTTATAAATTTCTCAATGTCCCTCGCCGCACTGTCGGCACAAACCATTGACGGACATGTATGTTCAATCGACGCCGAAGGTAAACATATTCCTTTGCCGGGCGCAGTCGTTTATTTTTCGGATACACGGCAGGCGGTAAGCGCCAATTCCGAAGGCGTTTTCCGAATCAAAAGAACACCTTCGGTAAAAACTGCGTGGCTTGTAGCTTCTTATCTTGGTTTCGAGAACGACAGCGTCCTCGTAGAAGGCGACGGACAGGTGGAATTTGCCTTGGTCGAAAGCGGCGCTCAACTCATCGGAGCCACAGTTATGGCAAGGCAAAGAGGCACTTACTTCTCGCGGATGGCTCCGCAAAAGGTAGAGGTCATATCCAAAGCGGGTTTGATGAAAATGGCCTGCTGTAATCTGAGCGAAAGTTTCGAAAACAGCGCCACCGTAACCGTGGGTTTTACCGATGCGGTTTCGGGCGCAAAACAAGTGCAACTGCTTGGTCTTTCGGGGATATATTCGCAGATGCTGGACGAAAATATCCCGACTATGCGCGGACTTGCCGGCGCCTTCGGATGGAGCTACACTCCGGGTCCCTGGCTCGAATCGATACAAATATCGAAAGGAGCTTCGTCGGTGCTGAACGGCTACGAATCGGTGTCGGGACAGATCAATCTCGAATTTAAGCAGCCTCACAATTCCGATCAACTCTTTGTCAATCTGTACGGCGACGAATCGCAGCGTTTCGAGGCGAATCTTACCGCAGCCGGCAAAATCGCTCCGAAGTTATATGCGGGCTTGCTTCTGCACGCTTCCACCGAAAACGCCGAACACGACAGCAATCGGGACGGATTTATGGATACTCCTAAAACGAAGTTAATCAACGCATACAACCGCTGGTACTACGAAAATCCCGAATTGCGGCTGGAATCGCGCACCGGATTGAGATTTCTGTACGAAACCCGCGAGGGCGGACAACATTCGGGAATGGCAAATCATCTGTATAAAAGCGGTATAGAAAACAAAAACTTCAATATCTCCAATAAAACAGGATTTTCCGTTGGACAGCGTGAGGGTCAAAGTCTTGGAATCATCAACAGTTTTACGTATCATCGGCAGGATTCCGATTTCGGGATGAAATATTTCGGCGGTTCGCAAAGCTCGTACTACGGCAACATCCTGTTTTCGTCGCACATAGCTAATACGTCGCACAAATATACCGTCGGCGCAAGTCTGGCATACGACAATTACGAGACGAATTATTCCGACCGTTTGCCGTCGAACGACACGCCGCTAACTTCCTTAAATCGAACGGAAACCGTACCGGGAATATTCGCGCAATATACCTATTCGTATCTCGAAAAATTTATGCTGATTCTCGGCGCTCGAAGCGATTACAACAGTCGCTACGGATGGCTTTTCACGCCGCGCGCAAATCTGAAATACAACTTCACGGACAATGTAATAGCTCGTGTTTCGGCCGGTCGCGGCTACCGTTCGCCCGATGCGATTGCCGACAATATCGGGCTGATGGCCTCGTCGCGAAATTTCGACGCAGCGGCTATCAAGGGCTTGGGCGTCGAAAAAGCATGGAATTACGGTGGAAATCTTACGTTTTACCTTCCGTTTTACGGCGATCGCAAAATCACGCTCAGCGCCGATTATTTCCGTACAGACTTTCAAAACCAGATGGTTGCGGATATGGAACGCAATCCGCGCAATATCTTTTTTTATGATCTTGCAGGAAAATCGTACGCCAACGCTTGGCAGATCGATTTGTCTTTCGAGGCCTTTGAGGGCTTCGACATTTTCGCCGCATTTCGCTACAACGACGCGAAGATAACGCTCTCGGACGGAGCCGCCAAGTATTTGCTCGAAAAGCCTTTGACTTCGCGCTATCGCGGATTGCTCAATCTTTCGTATGCCACTCGCTTCAAAAAGTGGGTCGTCGATTTCACCGCGCAGCTCAACGGTCCGGCGCGATTGCCGAGCATGAACGGATACTCGACCGACAGACGCGAATCGCCGGTTTTTCCGGTGTATTTCGCTCAATTGACGAAAAATACGAAACGATTCGACGTCTATCTCGGATGCGAGAATATTTTCGATTTCAGACAGAACGATCCGATTATAAATCCGCAAAATCCTTTCGCCGACGATTTCGATTCGTCGATAATTTGGGGGCCGCTCATGGGTCGCCGAATATACGCCGGAATAAGGCTGCGGATAGGAGAACTTTGAATTTTAAGAGAGATTCAGGATTTCAAGAACCAAGAATCAGGACGTTATCAATTAAAAATTCTCCAAAGGGACACTAGTAGATTTTGGATACTTGTCCTTTGCTGGTATATTTTTCTTTGTCCACTTTGACCGGCGAACCATCAGTATCATACTGTGATAAAACATATTGTGTGGCTATTACGCCTGCTTCATTTACTGCCATTTGTATGGCTTCTTCATGCGTTAACATGTCTTTTCCTTCTATTGGAATGTTTACTTGTATGGTCAAGTACTTTGATGTTTTTTTTACTATTTTTGAACCCATTTTTTTACTGTTTTTTTATAAAATATATTACTTCAACTTCCCTGTTGAACAAATCAGGCACAAAGGGCAGTAATATAATGTCGTTTTCCGAAATCCGTGTGTCAAACTTGTATGTATGCATAATTGTCAATCGTTAAATTACGTCGCAAATGTACGAAAATTTCATATCCGAACGCTTCGGTCGGCTATCTTGACTAAGGATTCGTCGTGAGTTACCAGGATGCAGATTCGTTGGTGTTTTTCGCGTTCCAGCAGGTTGCGGAGAAAGCCGAGTGTCGCTTTGTCCATATTGTTGCCCGGTTCGTCGAGCAGCAGGATAGGGGGATTTTTATACAGTGCGCGACACAAGCCAACTAACTGACGCTGTCCGCCCGACAGATTTACGCCGTCTTCGCCCACTCGCGTAAACGCTCCCATCGGTAAGGCGTTGAAATGCGGTGCGGCGCCCGTTTCGATACAAAAAGCAAGACAGCGTTTTATATCTTCCTCGTCGTTGCTCAGGCAAATGTTCTCGATTAAAGTGGCGTTGAAAAGTTTTACGTTTTGCGGCATCGCTCCGGTAAGTTCGCGCCAGTTGCCGGTAGAAAAATCTTTCCAATCGACGCCGTCGGCATATATCTTTCCCGATTCGGGTTCGTAGAAGCGTTGCAGAATTTGCAGGAGAGTACTTTTTCCCGAACCTATTTCACCCAAAACGGCGGTCAGTTCGCCTTTTCGGACGGTGAAACTCAAATCGTTCAAAAGTAAGGGTCTGCCGGGGAAACGAAAACTGACGCCTTGCAGTTCCAAGCTCGAAAGCTCCCGTACCGACAGCTTTGCTTCGGCGGTGAGATTCTCGGCGTCTTCCTTGTCCATGCTTGCAAACTCGTAAAGACGGTCGTATGCAACTTTGGCTTCCTGCAAGGTGATGTATGCCCCCGACAGTGAAGCCGAAGAAGCTACCGCCGAGCCTGCCAGCGACAGCACAGCCACCATCGTGCCCAAACTCAGGGAATCGTTCAGTACGGCGAGCGAACCAAGGGCTATCATTCCCGTTATGGCTGCCACGCCGGTAAGTTCGATTTTGATTCCTACTCTGTTGCCCAGCAAACCCAAATCGTAAACCGAGCTTTGAAAATCGGAATATATCCGTCGGGTATAATTCGTAAAAAACTCCTCTCTACGGTTCGATTTTATGACGTCGGCGCCCTGTACCGTATCGAAGAAATTGCTTTCGGCGGCGGCATACGAAACCATTACTTTGCGTTGTCCCGATACGATTTTTTGTCCGTATTTCCAAAATATCAGTGCAAAGGCGCCGCCGGCGGCTATGGCGATTATTCCGGTAATCGTCATATAATTGAAGAGTAATACGGTGCAGGCAATCACCGTAAGCAGGTCGATGAGTAAGGTTCCCGCGACGTAGTTCACGGTGCGCTGGATGCGCGAAGCGTCGTTGAGACGGGCGGTTATTTCGCCGGTTTTCAAACCGTCGTAAAAGGATTTGGGAAGATAAAGTATCAATCCGTAAAAGCCGCCTACGATTCGGTTGGCGAAATCTCGGCTTTGACGAACGACAAGCAGTGTGCGCAGATACGACAGTCCGCTTTTTGCCGTCAACAGCGCGGCGAGTACAACAAGTCCCGTCCACAATTTGCCGGTATCCTTGGCGGGCAGTATCTTATCTATCAGTTTTTGAGAAAACACCGCGAGAGCAATTCCCGACGTTGCAATCGTCATGCTCAAAGCCGTTACCGTCGCAAGCACGGGGAAGTCGGGTTGCAGCAGGCTTTTGAGCCAGGCGATTTTGCGTTTCGTCGCGTCGGAAACATGTATGAACTTTTCGCCTTTTTCGACTAAAAGCAGACTTTTGCTCTTCCACAAGGCGTCCAGTTCGGCTTCGCTCATTGTCTCAACGCCTTTTGCAGGGTCGCCGATTACGAAACCGCCGGCGGAATATCCGTAGCATACGACGTAATGTTGCAGTCCGTCGTCGAAACTCAAGTGCAGCACGGCGGGCGAACTTATTTCCTTGAGGTTTTCGACGTCGGCTTCGTAACCTTCGGCTTTCAAACCGACGGCGTTTGCGGCTTGATACAAACCCAAAAGCGTGGTGCCCGTAAGCGTGGTACCGCTTTGCGTCTGCAACTTTTCCTGTGTCGTGTCGCCACCGAAATACCGTATTATCGAAGCCAGACACGCCAAACCACACCACGACTGATGATGCTGAAGAACGAAGGTGCGGCGGAGATGAGTTAAGTTTAATTCCATATTCATTGATAAACAAAAGGTAACAATGCATCTATTTTTACTTCTCCTCTGAAGGTTTTCACTAATTTACGTTCCGTATCGTAGATGAATACCGTCGGGATGCCTTTGACGTCGAAAAAAGCGAGGCTTGCATACGCGCTGTCGCAGGCGGTATAAAAATTCGGAATGTCGTCGAAACCGTGCCGACGACGATAATTCATTATGCTGTCGCGAGGGGCGCTGCTTACCATCAGGACGTTGGAAGCGGCAAATTCCGAGCGGCGAGCGGCAAGTTCGCGTCCTTCGTATTCGCAATGTTCGCAGCCCGGATTAAAGAAAATAACGAAAGTTGTTTGCGCCGGCAAACTTATGGTATTCACTGCTCCGGCGGGCACGAGGACGAAAGTGAAGTCGGGCATGAGTGCAATTCTTTCTGCCGATTCACGGTTTCCCTTATATTTAAGAAAGATTACCGTTATCAAGGCAAGTATGCCTGCGGCAACAAAAATACGAACGAAGATTTTTATCATGGTAAATCACATTATCAGCAATATAATAAGCAAAGCCCACAGCAACAAACCGACGCCGTAGGTTCCGGCAACGAACTCGAAGCCTTTTGAAAAATTCTTTTTGAATACCGAAGCCGCCATTGCCGACAGCAACAGCCAGTACAAGACTTCAAACAGATTGATTAAACCGAGCGGATATGCCAGATAATCTGCCGGCATATCGTTCTTGAACAGGAATAAAAGCGAAAAAGGAGAAGCGCTTAAATCGGTAAGGGTATCGACTCCTGCAAAAGTGAAGTATATCAAATTGCAAAATGCCATGAGTACGAAAACTGCGTCGGCTTTCAGGGCGATGTTGAAACAGTCGCCGAAAGAAGCGCGAGACGAAACGGAGAGCAAACGCCCGACGTACATACATACGCAAGTGAAACCCGCCCGAATCAGCACTGCCAAAGGAAGAAAAGCATAACCGAGCCATTCCCATTTTTTGCCGGTTTCCAGCATTTGGTCTATTCGTTCAACGGAAAGCTGCTCGCCGAATGTGTTGTAGTACAAGGTTTCGGTAACGAGCAGTTGCCGACTTGCTAAGGCGAGACCGGCGGAAAACAGTGCCAAAGCTATGTAAAAGGGGAGCTTGGGTATTTTTAACAGTTCTGTAAATTGATTCTTCATGTTTTGTGAATTTGGGTGTAGAATAAAAGGGAACAAGAAACTCCCTTTTACGCTTATCCGATTTTTTCGCTCGATTTTTTACTTTTTCGCTTTATGTCGTAGATTGATATACATAACGAAACGATCAACAATATTGCTGTGGCTAATGTTCCATAATCGAATCTTTCAAAATCTACTATGACATGTGTCAAGTAAAAAATGGCGAAGCACAGGAAAATGATCAATATTATCAGCTTTGTTACAGGCCGTCTGCTCACAATAAACTTTCTTAGAAGCAATCCTGCACATATTATTCCGGCCAAACCAATGTAAAGCATCATCCTAATATTGGCTCACATTCTATAAGATAGCTTCGTACAGCAGATGCGAAAAGTCCTATCCCGCAGACCAGTCCCCATCCGCTTGCACATAGCCCTGAAATTGAGACTATTGCTACCTCTCCTGCTAGTGCTCATTCAGCAACTTGAGACAAGCCGCCTTCCACTTGTTGCATTTGATCTAATGATAATGTTTTCATAATAATAACGTTTTAATTGTTGATAAATAAGTTTTTTGAAAAACTCAACCATTTGAGTTTTCGAGTGCAAAGGTAAGGGCAAATTTTGAGATGAGGTATAGAAAATAGATTGTAAAACACAAGTAAACAGCTTGTATATTACAAGTTCGCTGGTTTTGAATATTTTTGTATATCTTTGCGAACATGTTTCAATAAACCTTTTTAAGTCATGAACAAGAAAGATTATTCGCACACGGTGCACTACGGCAACAATATCAAGAGACTTCGTGAGATATTGGGAGTGAAACAGGAGGCGCTTGCTGTCGGCCTCGGCGTTAGCCAACAGGCGATATCGGAATTAGAAAGTAAACCGAAAATCGACGATGAGACTTTGGAAAAAGTCGCTAAGATACTGAAAATAACAACCGAAGCGATTAAGAACTTCAGCGAAGACGCCGTGTATGAGGCAGTCAATATAAAGGACAGCACTTTAAACGGCTCGGCCTTGTTTTGCAATCGACCGGTTATCAATCAGGATGATAATCTTGCCGAAATGATGGAACGTTTTTTGGAAAAGTACATCGCTCTGGAAAAGAAACACGCCTTGACAGAGGAGAAAAATACTGCCTTGGAAAAAGAGATTGCTCTGCTGAAGGAAAAACTCGCTGCGTCGGAGTAAAAAACGCTCTTCTGCCGGATTCGTGAAATTCGCTCAACGGAAAGCTGCTCGCCGAATGTGTTGTAGTACAAGGTTTCGGCAACAAACAATTGTCTGCTTGCGAAAGCGAGACCGGTGGAAAATAGCGCCAAAACTATGTAAAAGGGGAGCTTGGGTATTTTTATCAGTTCTGTAAATTGATTCTTCATGTGTCTTTACTTAAAAAGAATATCAAGACAGTTAACTGTCTTGATATTCTAGTACATAAGGCATTTATTTCGCTTTCTTTTTCAACGCACGAATGGTTGAAGTCATTATTACAATTAATACACTATTTGAAATTATCTGAACGACAGGGATAAATATCTTATCCAACTCATTGCACAAGATAAAAGCATAGCATATAATAAGAATCGAAGCGACAATAATTAATGAACGTGCTATGGCTATTTTTATGTCAACTCGTTTATTCAATAGCTTTTGAACAAAGTATCTGACCCAAAAAGCCAACAACAGTATGCCTGCCACAAGCAGGCATATTCTACACGAGATGTTCATTGTTACCCCAAAACAGGGTCACATGCTATAGCCATGGATACTGTATCAACTCCTAAAAGCAGAGCTCCAGCTGCAATGCCAAGGCCTCCGGTAGCAAAACACAGCCCACAGAAAGCGCCAAACCATGAAACCATTCCAATAGCGCACATAAGCTTATCGGATGCGCCGCCTTCTACTTGTTGCATTTGATTAAAAGATAATGTTTTCATAATAAAACTAATATTTTAATTGTTGATAAATAAGTCTCTTTGAAAAACTCAACCATTTGAGTTTTCGAGTGCAAAGGTAAGGGCAAATTTTGAGATGAGGTATAGAAATTAGCTTGTAAAACACAAGTAAACAGCTTGTATATTACAAATACGGATTTTCAGACTATGAATCAGATGCTTACGCGCTTTAATAAGGTGTGAAATCATTTATTCTTTTTCAACAACTTATATATAAAGTATAATCCTCCGACAAATGTTATTCCGCAAAGAACATAGACTTTAGCCAGATAGCTTGTTTCCAGCAAATTCATCAGAACATAAACTACAGATAATACGCCGGCTAAACATAAGAAAAACAGAACATACCAGGACATATCCGGCTTGTTTATATTACGTCTTCTTCTTATATGCCATGAAATCAACACTGACAAGGAACTATAAAAATAGCCTGATGCAATCGCTTTTATTATAAACGGATAATCAATAAAAAACGGGGCAATGAAAGCTATGCAAACAGCAACACACAGATTTGCGAGAAGTATCCGTTTCGTTACAGTTTTATTTTTCATGATTTTATAGATGAACAATGTTTTTAGCTAAAAATGGCTGAAAACATAAAAGTTATCAACCATTTACGAATAATGCCCTTTAGAAGAAGGTTGAACCTACAGGGCCGTCGAGAGAAACAGTAGTTGGTACTGAATCTGACTTTGCAGCATTAACATGGCCACATACCCAGCTGCTGAA
>JAITGD010000211.1 GCA_031280885.1 Prevotellaceae bacterium
TTGTAGTATTGTTTATGTCCCCAATTCTTGTTCAGCAGATTACCTACATTCAGTATATCCAGACCTACTTGAAGGGTGTTTCGTTTTCCTTTGGCGTAGATGAAGAAATCCTGCGTGATTTTGATGTCGAATTGATTGGTCCATGGATAAATAGCTCCGTTGCGCTCGGCATACTTGCCCAGACGTGTTTTCAGATAAGGGTCGTTATTGACGAAAGCCCAAAAATCAGCAGACTGATTTGCTGCCGTGTAGGTTTGCGTAGCGCCTTGTGCGTCGCGGTATGTGTAATCGACAAATTCAAGTTCGTCTTTTGAATACGGTACGTATATGAGATTTGCCGATCCATTGTCGCCTAATAAATTAGCCCGTGCGATGGTAGTATTTCCTTCTGTAACGCCGGCATACACATACGATATTCTGCCTTGCGGGCCTCCTTCGTAAAACAGGGCTACGGAAGTGGCAAAATTTTTGGCGTATTCTTTGCGATAGCTCAGTGAACCGATGATGCGGTGTGGCATCACATAGCTTGCATAACCCAGCTCGTGAGCGTTTTGCCCGTTTACGGTGTTTGAATTTTGATAAGCCGAATACACTTGGTCGCCCCAGCCGTCGCCGTAAGTTTTTGAGCGGCTGTGCGTGTAAGCTATCATTGCCGAAAGTCCGTGCCAATTATTCTTTTCCAATTTTGCGGTGAGGGAGTAATAATAGCCTTTGGAGTCGATATTATGCAGTAAATAAGCATCTCTCAATGTGCTATTATGCCTTGTTCCATATACAAGCCGGTTATCAGCATAATTTGGAATTGCGCTCGATACCGGATCTTTCAAACCTACATTGCTTACACTAACAGCGTTAATATCTTTGTTATAGACGCCTTCAAGCGTTCCTTTAATATCAAAAGGAAGTTTTACATCCAAAGCGATGGAAGTTTTCCATGTTTGCGGCATTTTGAGGTCGTTTGCCATTAAAGTTACTGAGGTGATATTGGCCGGTTGAGCCGATAATCCGCCGGGATATATTTCATTAAGCATATCCAATCTGTCTCTGGTAAACGTGGGGATGTGTTTTGACGGGTCGTCGCCTCGTGCGGTGTATGTATATTGCAACACTCCGCTGTCGACGGCCTGTCCTACTATCCATACGAAAGGAATACGTCCTGTAAACAAGCCTGTTCCTCCGCGCAGTACCAAACTTTTGTCGCCGGTTAAATCCCAGTTAAAACCTGCACGCGGCGATATCATTACGGCGGTTGCCGGAAGTTGCCTTGTGTCGTAATGTCCGTTATTTCCTTTATAATCGGCCAATTGTGTTTTTGCTACCTGTGGATTGTAAGTATCGAGGTCGGGATAAAGCGGCAGGTCGAAGCGCAGGCCGCCGATGAGTTTGAACTGTTTGTGCAGTCGGATTTCATCTTGTATGTAAAGCGACAATTGATTGAAAGTGAACGAGGGATAATTCTGTGAAAAATCAGGCTTCATCGAATGCGTAATGGCAAACTGATAAGGATGGTCGAAAGCCGTTTGGTTGGCTATTTTTGCTAACATATCTGCTTCGTCGATAAACGAGAAAGTATAATATCCCGAACCGAAACGTTGAAATCCGTTTTTGGTATGATTACTTTCAAATTGCACTCCTGCAAGCAGATTGTGTTTGCCGAGATTTATCGACAATTCGTCGGTAAGATTGAATGTACCGACGTCGCGCAGATTTCCGTAGGTGAACAACTCGTATCCGAATGAAGTATAAATTCTTCCGTCCACGGCTATATCGACGAAAGGAAACTCCTGACTATCGCTACTTCTTGGCTCGTATTGATGCGAATATGAGGCGCGTAGTGTGTTATTGAGTTTGCCGTCCATAAAACGTGAATTTAGCTCGCCGGCATAAGACGAAAAGTTTGTTTCCTGATAGTAATATGAGTTTTGAAAGTATATTGCGTCCATCGCCAGGCGGTTTGTCGGGGAAAAAGTGTTAAGAGACAGTCCGCTTGTCGAGGTGCTTGGAGTGTTTGGCGTTTTTGCCAAAGTATTGCTGTATCGGAAGTTAAACTTATGATCTTTATTGATATTCCAGTCGATACGGGCTAAAATCTTTATTCCCGGCGATTTGGCCGAATATCCGCCGTACAGCCCCGGATCATAATTATACTTCGTTTTCAGATAATTTGCAATGGCGTTCATGCCGGTTTCCGTTGGACGCGCCACATTGTCTCTGCCGTTGGTGTATGGGTGTTCGGTGGTAGCGGCCACTCGCGAGGGACCGGCGGTAGCGTTTGAAACGATTTCGGCGTTTGCAAAGAAAAACAGTTTGTTTTTGATGATGGGGCCGCCGACACGGAAACCAAAAGTTTTTTCGCTTGCATCGCTGATAGACAGAGTAGTGCTGCCAACTTTTTTACCTCTAAGACTTTGATTGCTGAAGTAGGTGTATGCCGAACCTCGAAATTCATTATCGCCCGAACGTGTTACGGCATTGACCGAGCCACCCGTGAAACCGCTCTGACGCACATCGTAAGGTGTGATGCTTACTGAAATTTGTTCCAAAGCGTCGAGCGAAATCGGCGAGCCGCTTGCCGGCAGATTTTGTCCGATACCGAAAGCATTGTTAAAAGCGGCGCCGTCAACGGTAACAAAGCTTTCGCGATAAGAGCCGCCGCCGATTTGCAAGCCCGACGAGGAGACAAACAACTGCGGCGTTGCTTTCAGCACGTCGTTCAAACTGCGGGTAACGGTGGGCGTATTATTGATTTCTTTGATACCCATCGTAGTAATAGCTCCGGCTCTGTCGGAACGCATATTGGAAGTGCGGCTTTCGGCCGAAACCACAACTTGGTCGAGGCTAATAGCTTCTTCTTTCAGCACAGCGTCAAGCACATAGTTGTCGGCAAGTGCGATATTGACGCCGGTATTTTCCGCCTTTCCATAACCAACCAAACTGAAAGCCACCGAATAAGGTCCGCCTACGCGCATGTTTAAAATTCGATAGCCGCCGTAATTGTCGGTAATAGCGTAATACTGAGTGCCCGAAGGCGTGTGCGTGGCCAAAACGGTTACGCCCGGAAGGGCAGCATCCTTTTCGTCCGTAATCAATCCGCTCATGCTCGAGGTTGTTACCTGCCCGAAAGCGGTTATTGCCGTGAAAATACAGCAAATAGTTGTAAACAGTGATTTTAATAATCTGATCTTCATAATTAATAAATGAATGTTTGTTTATACTTAATTAACAGATGTTTATTATCATTTTATTCGACACAAAGGTCGGGCGTCTTTGTTGCATATTATCGACAACAAAGTTACAATTGGGTTAAGAATTTCAAACGGACAAAATCGCTTTTTGTTGCAAACATAGTGATAGTCCTTCTATTTTTTCTTTTTCTTGGCTGGTTGTGGTTGAGGCTGAGCTTGTTTTCCTTTTTGAGATATTTTGCTTGTAGCCGCCGCCACATTCAGATTGTATGCCTGCGAGAGTTTTGTTCCTTCGGGAACTTTGATTCTTCCTTTCGACAAAAACTCGATGTCGCGAAAGATAATATCGTCATGAACCACGTCCTTATTCCAGGTAACATACAGTTTTTTCATGTGATTAGCAAGCATTATCAGGGCTTTATCTTTGGCTTCGCTGTCCGATTTTCTGGCAACGTCGTTAATCATCATTTGGATATTACGTCCGTAATGTCTTATTCTGATGGGATCTGTTTTGTAAGGCACCCTATTCATGTCAGCGTTAAAACTTTCGCGAGTTGGGGTAGGGAAGGGCGAATCGATGTCTATTCTGAAATCCGACATGATTTGAACGTGATCCCAGAGCTTGTGTTTGAAGTCGTTCACGTCTCTCAGATGCGGGTTCATATTGCCCATCACCGCTATCACAGCGCGTATTTGACGGTTGCGTTCATCGCGATCCGAAATTGTGCTAACCCAATCGACCATCTTGTGTATCGAACGTCCGTATTCCGGGAGAATCAATTTTTTTCGTTGAGTGTTGTAATCCATTTAATTCAACTAATTATGTTCATAAAATAATGCGGCAAAGGTATAAATAATTATTGAATATAGATTCAAGATAGATTCAAGATTGCAAGAACCAAGAGCCAGGACGCTACGCAGTCAAGCAGAAGGCAGAAAGCAATCAAGCAGAAGGCAGAAAGCAGAAAGCAATCAAGCAGAAAGCAGAAAGCAGAGGCGTGTTCCATACTGCTTTCTGCCTTCTGCCTTCTGCTTTCTGCTTTCTGCTTTCTGCTTTCTGCTTTCTGCTTTCTGCTTGGTTCCTGAAATCTTGGCTCTCTCTATTCAAAAGTCCTTCTTTGCTTGAACGACAGCAGAACGGCGAGATGTGCGGGAATGGAAATTATATCCCACCAAAATGAATACAGCAACAGACCGCGTTCATTGAATTGCCGTTGCGCTCGGTGGAAGATTATCAGCTGCAAAGTCTGACGCAGTACGACGAGTGTACCGATCGCTACGGTGAACCATATTTCGTCTAACACAAAATATATCGAGACCGGTATGCTGATAAAGAGCAGTAAACGTGAAATTATTTCAAACAAACCGGTATTGCGTGTCCCCTGTCGGAAGAGTCTTTGCGAATGTAGATATCGCGATTTTTCGCGTCGCCAATTGCCAAAGGAAATCGAATGTGCTGAGCGATTTACGGCTTCCGTTGCCGTAATCGTAGAGGTGTTATCGGCGCGAGCTACGGCGTTGAAAAACACTGCTTCGGCTTTGTCGTACTTTTTCAGCATAGGGTCGAAGCCCTTACGTCCGAAGAAAAGTTCTTTATCGAAAGCCATATTGCTTCCTCGTGTCGAATATGGACGTCCGTTCAGAGCAGATCCCATGAGGTTGAGAGCTTCGAAAAAGGCGTCGGCGCGTACAAATTTTTTCGCATCAAGGCCTGTGTATGCGTTCACTATTTGGCGTCCTTCGGAAAATCCTTGCGATAAGCTGCTCAGCCAATTGCTCGAATAGGGAATACAATCGACCTCGCACAGCACGATTTTTTCGTATCTGGCGGCTTTGATTCCCACGCCCAAAGCCAGCGCTTTACCGTGTAGAAGATTGTTAGTAACCAAATTGCGAACTTCCAGATTGGAATATTGTTTTCGCAGGATATTCAGCAAGTCGTCCGAGCCGTCCTCCGAGCCGTCATTGACCACAATTACTTCAAACTTCGGATGATTTTGTGTCAAAATAGCCGGCAAATTTTCTTCCAGATTTTTCGACTTGTTGTTGGC
>JAITGD010000029.1 GCA_031280885.1 Prevotellaceae bacterium
TCACCACTTTTTCAACTTCCGCCTCTGTCATTGTCAGAGTCACAGGCAAGTCGCAAATACCACGTTAATACTTTATCGTATCGGAAAATATTATTTTAATTCGATTAATTAACAATGAAATATTATATGGTTTAGCAGTAGTTTATTCTGTAAATTAAAGAGAGCAGCCGGTTATAAACTTTCGAGAAATTCAGTCAATTCCTTCGTGGTTCTTCGTGTAACAAAAAAATATTATTACACGAAGTTTCACCAAGAAGGCACGAAGAACCACGAAGAACCACGAAGGTCTTTTACATATTTTTTGTAATTCGTAATTCTTTTAGGTAAACAATACGATATTCATATATCCTTTTTATTTATAGTTTGTCATAAAGACGTCTAAGTTTTGCAATCTCTGATTCAAGGGCTTCGCGTTCGGCTTTTTCTTTTTCCAGCGCTGCTTCCAGCGCTTTTCGCTCAGCTTCGCCTTCGGCGCGACCTTCGGCAAGCCCCTCGGCGCGACCTTCGTTTTTTGAGTCTGAAATAGCATTTTTCTCCAACAGCAACATATCTATATGGTGGTCGTATGCAGCGCGTTCCTGTTTCGAAAGAGCGTCAATCCGCAGAATTTTGCGTGCTTCGGGCAATCCTTTTGCCTTGAACTCGTCAAGAATCACATCGTTTTTCAGATAGTATATCCATTCGTCAAGCGTGTCCTTTGCAACATCGTTGAAACCATTCACTTTTATTATATAGTACTCGGTATAAAGATGGCTGATGGCGTCCTTGCCGAAATACGCCTTTTGCTTTGTTGAAAGTTGCAGCAAATCGTCGTGGTGGATACCGCGAAATTCATTGATTCCACGATATACATAATCGCTACCATGCCCTATCTCAAAATAGACAATGTTGATAGAATACACTTTACGCACGTTACTATAGTCGCTACCCTGCTGAATGTGATTGGTGATGGCGCGGGATACGCCATACAGCATCCGCATGAAATAGTCGGCTTCGCTGGAGTTCTGCAACTCTATCAGGAAAATTTCATCGCGAGTATTTTCCACCATAATATCCACGCGGTTGAACTTGTCTTCTACGGAATCCTGATTGCCTTCGCTTTCTCCAATGTTCAGGATAACTACATCTTCCCGCAGCAACTCGCTCAGAAATCCCTCAAGAATCCTGAAATTGGCTTTATTGCGAAGCAGTCGCTTTATTGCCCAGTCGAATTTGATATTTTTTTGACGTCTCATACTCTTGTATATCTGTTTTATTTTACAATTCGTTATTAAAAAATCACGCCGCAAAAGTACATCTATTTTTTAGAATGGTAAACTCCGTTTTAAAACGTATTTATAATTCTCACCACTTTTTCAACTTCCGCCTCCGTCATCGCAGGACTCATCGGCAGGCTCAAAACCTCGTTGTGAATCTGTTCCGTTATCGGAAACGACAATCGGTTCCATTCCGCATAACATTCCTGTTTGTGCGGTGGAATCGGGTAATGAATCAAAGTTTGAATATCGTTTTGAGCCAGATATGTCTGCAACTTATCCCGCTCTTTCGTTCTGACTGCAAACAGATGCTGCACATGCGATTCGGCATGTTCGGGCTGTTGCGGCAGAATAATCTTTTCGTTTTTTATGTTTTCGAGATAAAAAGCGGCAATTTTTCGTCGTATTTCATTTTCGTCGTCCAAATATTTCAATTTGACGGAAAGAAAGGCAGCCTGAATTTCGTCCATGCGGCTGTTCAAGCCCTGATATTTGTTCACATATTTTTGATGCGAACCGTAATTGGCAATTGCCCGTACCGCTTCTGCCAGACTGTCGTCGCCGGTGGTAACAGCTCCGCTGTCGCCCAAGGCGCCCAGATTTTTTCCCGGATAAAAACTGTTGCCGGCGGCGTCGCCCAAATTGCCCGTTCTTTTCCGCGTTCCGTCGTCGTAAAAATGATACGCTCCGATTGCCTGCGCATTGTCTTCCACGATTTTCAAACCGTATTTTCGTGCAATCGCTTCAAATTCCGCCGACCAGCAAATCCGTCCGTACAAATGCACCGGCATGATGGCTTTGGTTTTAGATGTTACAACTTGTTCAACTTGCGAAATATCCAAATTATAAGTTTGAATGTCCGGTTCAACCAAAACGGGTTTCAAGTGGTTGTCGGTGATTGCAAGAATGGTGGCGATATAGGTATTTGCGGGCACAATGATTTCATCATTTGCTTGCATAAAGCCCGATTCGATGTACGCACGCAAAATCAATCGCAAAGCGTCCAATCCGTTGGCGCAGGCAACGGTGTATTTCGCACCCGTATAATCGCAAAACTGCTGTTCAAAAGTTTTTACTCTTTCGCCGAGCAGAAACCAACCCCTGTCGATGACTTCGGCAGCCGCCTGTTTGAGTTCCGCCGAGTAGCGAGCGTTTGTTTTTTGGAGGTCGAGGAATTTAATCATAAATTTTTATTGAAATCATACAAAATATTACATTGTTTTATGCAACATCTCCTGCTGCATAATTTTGGTACACTGTTCTATATATCCAAGTTTTATTTTGTTGAATTTCTCTTTTGAAAAGAGAAAATAAACAGTAGTCTCATCTTCGCCGATTATTTCCGGTTCATAAGACATATTATACCGCAGAACACGTTTATTGTTTTTTCGCGTATCGCCGAAGTCTCTTTCCAGTCCTAATTCTTCGTAAGCAATTTCCTTACATATTATTCCTCCCAATATAGACGCGCCCGTCGGAGAATCTGGAGAAAACAACCAACTGCCCGACACAAACTT
>JAITGD010000060.1 GCA_031280885.1 Prevotellaceae bacterium
CTCCACATTCCGTACCTACGGCACGGTGCTTGGAAGGCGTTTTGCTTTTTCTACCAACATATCGTCCCTAACGGGACGACTTGCCTCAAAAAATAGCACCTCAAACTTTTTTTGAACCGAATCTTTGAGAATTTGCAGGTAAACAATATTGTACCTACCTTTGCAGCCGCGATTACGGGCTTTTGTAGAACACTGCCGACAGTAGTTGCCGCTGAGCATCAATGCTTTGTGATTTTTGTATAAATAGGTGTCTTTTTTTGACTGTTAAAATTCTAATAATGAGCGGTTTCTTACGCAATCTTGCCCGCATAGCGGCGGGTCTCCTTTTCATATTTTCGGGCTATGTAAAGGCCATTGATCCAATGGGTTCGGCAATAAAATTTGGCGAATATTTCGAGGCTTTCGGTACACATTTTCTTGTACCCGGCGCCCTGTTTTTCGGTATAGCTCTGGCTTTGGTAGAGTTACTTGCCGGTTTGTGTTTTTTGTTCGGTTTACGAATGAAACAAGTTTCATGGTTAGCCCTGCTTTTCATGATATTTATGACCGGATTGACTCTGGTACTTGCTGTTACCGACAAAGTGAAAGATTGCGGATGTTTTGGCGATGCAATAAAACTGACTAATTGGCAAACTTTTTATAAGAATCTGATAATATTGCCCGTAGTGGCCTATATCTTCGCAATGCGTCGAAAATTTGCCGTAGTGATGTATCCTTTTGCCGAATGGAGCGTAGTAACGGCGCTGGCAGCTGCCTGCATGATTTTGTCGATACACACACACAGACACTTACCGCTGATAGACTTCATGCCATACAAGGTAGGAGTGAATTTGCCCGAGGCTATGACCAGGCCGGAAGGCGCTGCCGAAGATGAGTACGAAGTAACTTTGATCTACGAGAAAGATGGTAAAAAAGAGAAATTTACTATGGATAATTATCCTGCCGAAGATTCAACATGGACTTTTGTCGATTCCGAGTCAAAATTAATAAAGGCCGGATATATACCTCCAGCACAGGATTTTGCCATATCTACTTTTGATGGCGCAGCCGAAGTATCTTATATATATGAAATAGACGGAGTGCAACACAAGTCGGATGAGATGCCTGCTGACTCGGTCGAAGTAACGACTATCGAAGAAACAGGACACATACAAGATATGATACTCTCACATCCTGGTTATCTGTTCTTTCTGACTTCATCGGAGATAAAAACTGCAGCGCACAACAAATTCGATGCAATAAACACAATCTTCGACTATGCAAAAGATAAAGACATGAAATTCATAATGCTTTCGGGTTCATCATACGAGGAAACTCTCGAATATATAACTTCGGGACAGGGAAAATACAAGGCCTACTTCACCGACGAAACTGTACTGAAAAGCATGGTTCGCTCAAATCCGGGACTTATCTTGCTGAAAGACGGAGTTATACTGCGCAAATGGAGCCGTAGCGATTTCCCCTCCGTCGAGGAATTAAACAAACTTATCAACGAATCGCCGGCATCCATAATTAAAGCTCATAAGAACAGAGAAACAGCAAGTTCATGGGCTTTCGTAGCCATAGTCGCTTTGTTGTTTCTGTGCTTCTCGTTCAAAACAATGCAAAGAAATAGACGCTAACTGCGTCAATTACAACGCGCCCGTCTCTTTTTTGGAGACAATCAAATCAAAAAACAACCTTTGCTCTTTACTGAGTAAGGCTCTTATTTTCTGATTGTTTTCGGCTTTGATTTTTCTTATCGACGCTCTGATTTTCGCAATCTCGTCTATTGATTTATAGATCGTATCCATATCGACCTTGTCGGCTCTTTCCAGAGCATGCAATTGTATCTTTTTCTTATTCAATTGCTTTTTCAAAGCCGACACTTGTTTTCTTTCCCTTGCGCGTATTTTCTTGATTTCGCTTTCGAGCTGATCTTCAGTATATTCCTCCTGTTTCGATTTTTTCGTCGAAATATCCTCAAGTTTGAGTTTATCATCAAGCAAAAATGGACGACGATTTGTGTTTTCGACTTCTTTCATCGTCTCCGTTTTCTGTGCAAAAGTAAAACTGCACGACAATAATCCTAAGAAAGTCAAAGCTAATTTAATATGTTTCATAAGCATTAATCTCTTAATTCATACGCAACTATCCCGACTCTTGGCTCTTGGCTCTTGAAATCTTGATTCTTGGCTCTTGAAATCTTGATTCTTGGCTCTTGAAATCATGTCTCTCAAATTTAAGATTGAAACATATTTTTCAATCTTTCAAAGAAATTCTTATCCTGTCTCGAAGGTTCCGGTTTGAAATTATCTGATTTCGACATACTTTCCATCATTTTACGCTCGTCTTTCGAGAGTTTTTGCGGCGTCCATACATTGACATGCACCAGCAAGTCGCCCGTACCGTATCGATTGATGTCGGGCAGTCCTTTTCCCTTGAGGCGAAGCATTTTGCCCGATTGAGTACCCGGTTCTATCTTGATTTTCGCTTTGCCATCGATAGTAGGGACTTCGACCGAAGTACCAAGAGTTGCCTGTGGCATACTGATAAACAGCGAGTAAACCAAATCATTTTCGTCGCGTATCAACTCTTCGCTTTTTTCTTCTTCGATCAGCACAAGCAAATCGCCGTTTATACCTCCGCGTCGCGCTGCGCTTCCTTTTCCGGATATGCTAAGTTGCATACCCTCACTTACTCCCGGTGGAATTTTGAATGAAACTTCTTCCTCCTTTTGGATTATTCCTTCGCCGCGACATTTGCTGCACATTTCGGTAATAATTTTGCCGTCGCCTTGGCAAGTCGGGCAAATTGAGGCCGTTTGCATGGCGCCGAGAATGGTATTGGTTACGTGCACAACTTGTCCACTGCCGTTACATGTTTTGCAAGTCGAATAGCTTGAGCCGTTTTTAGCTCCCGTGCCATGACATTCGTCGCAAGCGAGTTTGCGCGGGATACGCAATTTTTTCTCCACTCCGTAAGCTATATCTTTTAGACTGACCCTTATACGAATTCGAGTGTCGGCGCCTTTTCTCATCGGACGTTCTGTTCTTCCGTTGAAGCCGAAACTTCCTCCGCCGAAGTGAAAATGTCCACCAAAAATATCGCCGAATTGCGAGAAAATATCGTCCATCGAAAATCCGGCTCCGCCGAATCCACCGGCTCCGGTAGCCGCATGTCCAAACTTGTCGTATCTTGCCTTTTTATCGCTGTTACTCAGAATGTCGTAAGCTTCGGCAGCCTCTTTGAATTTTTCTTCGGCCTCCTTATCTCCCGGATTTTTATCGGGATGATATTTCAGAGCCATTTGCCTATAGGCTTTTTTTATTTCTTCCGGCGTCGAACTTTTTGTAAGGCCAAGTACCTCATAATAATCACGTTTTGCCATTGTTTCAATTTATTCTCCGACTATTACCTTCGGATGTCTTATAATCTTGTCGTTCAGTGAATATCCTTTTTGAATCACATCTACGACTTTTCCTTTTTTTTCGTCAGAAGCCGGTGTTTTCGCCACAGCCTCATGGATTTCGGGGTCGAAGTCAGAATCGATTACCTCCACGCAAGTCAATCCTCGACGAGTCAGCACCGATGACAATTTGTCATAAATCAATTTTACTCCTTCGGACAGCGCCTCGAAATCATCCGAAGATTTTATCGCATCCAAAGCCCTGTCGAAATCGTCGATCACAGGCAACAAATCTCCAATTATCTCTTCCCCTGCTGTTTTAATCAAATCGTACTTTTCCTTCAGCGTCCGTTTGCGATAGTTATCAAATTCGGCGGCCAAGCGAAGATACTTATCTTCGGAATCTGCCAATTTTTCCGAAATTTCGGCAATCCGTTTCTCGTTTTCCGAACCGTCGAATCCGGCTTTTGTTATTTCTTCCGCATTTTCGACCTGCAATTTGCTGTCTTCAGGCTTAGTTTCCTGATTGTTTAAAATGTTCCTATCCATAATTCTCGAATATGTTCTAATTACGACCGAAAAAGATGTACAAAAAACTTGCCGTATAAAATAGTATGACATTTTTGCAGACATTTTCTGGACTTTTGGACTTTTGGACATCTTTTGGACTTTTGGACATCTGGACTTTTGGACATCTGGATTTCGCTTCTAAAAAACTTTGAGTACTTTTGCACCGCATTTCGTATTCGATATGGATGATTTTTTGGACAATGAAAAAGTTTTGGTGCAAAAGTACGAAATGCTTTTGTACGAGAACAAAGCAATATATTTCGACATCGACGAATTTAAGTCGATAGCTTATCACTACATAACTGAAGGTGAGTTCGGTAAAGCAATGGACGTTGCTATGCGAGCAGAATTGTGTTTCCCCGAATCGGCCGAGCCGGAGATGATGCGCGCTATGGTTTTGCTTGATATGCGAAAGATCAACGAAGCCCTTGAGTTGCTTGATCGACTTGAAAATAAAGAACCTCTCAGCTCGATAATTAATATACTGAAAGGCAGAGTATTTTTAGAAAAAGCACAGGCCGGCAAAGCAATTCTACAATTCGAAGCAGCTCTGCAAAAAGAAGATTCCGAAGGCGAAATCTTTATGAGATTCAACATCTCCGACTTGCTTATGGAATACGGCGAGTTCGAACCTGCGCTTCGCTTTTTATTAA
>JAITGD010000064.1 GCA_031280885.1 Prevotellaceae bacterium
TTACGAAAATGAAAAATATCCCATCGAACTAAAAATCCGCTACGATACAAAATCCTTAGAAAAAGGCTTGATACAGACCGCCCGCTACATCGAATCCTACGGATGCAGCAAAGGCTGGCTCGCCTTCTTCGACCGTCGCAAAACGGTGAAATGGGAGAAGAAACTGACTATGGAAGACAAAGTTGTCGATGGAAAAATTGTTACCGTGGTGGGATTGTAAAATAGAGCCAGAATAACAAGAGTCAAGAATCAAATGATTAATGATTAATCTTCCAGCCTGCGTAGCTGTCTTGGTTCCTGACTCTTGAAATTCTGAATCCCTTTTAATCTTCGAGTTCAACCACTTTCAAACTTCGCAGCCAGGTCTTTCCTTTGGATGGCACGCAATCGTGATGGAATAGATACCATCGTCCTTTCCATTCGACAATGGAATGATGTGTTGTCCAGCCGACTACGGGCATCAGCAGTACGCCTTTGTAAGTAAACGGTCCGTAAGGATTGTCGCCGATGGCGTAGCAGAGTTTGTGCGTGTCGCCGGTGGAGTAGGAAAAATAATACATTCCCTTGTGTTTGTGCATCCACGAGGCTTCAAAAAAACGACGGTCGTTGTCGCCTGCAGATATTGCTTTGCCGTCGTCGTCGAGAATCACTACCGGACGCGGCTCTTCGGCAAATTGAAGCATGTCGTCGCTCAATCGCGCTATGCGTGAAGGAATTGCGGGTTGGTCGTCGGCGGGGAAGGCGGCGCTTTCCAAAGCCTTGTTGTCGCGATAGCGTTGCAATTGGCCGCCCCACAAGCCGCCGAAGTACATATAATATTGTCCCTCGTCCTCAAACACGCAAGGGTCGATGCTGTAACTGCCGCGAATCGGGTCGGGTTGGGGGATAAACGGACCTTCGGGACGGTCGGCGATGGCTACACCGATGCGGAAAATATCGTTTTTGTCCTTCATCGAGAAATACAAAAAATATTTTCCGTTCTTGTGCGCCACGTCGTTATCCCAGAGCTGACGTCCCGCCCAGGGAACGTCGGCAAGGTCGAGTATTACGCCGTGGTCAATGACCTCGCCGTGTTCCGGATCGTCAGTCGAAAGCACGTGATAATCACGCATATCGAAGTGATCGCCGTTATCGTTTTCGGGGATACCGCTTTCGCGATCGTGCGAGGGATAGATGTATATCCGTCCGTTGAAAACGTGAACGGAAGGATCGGCCATGTAATCGGCCGGGAATAAATATCGAGCTTTCATATTGTTACTTGTTTTGTTTCGTTAGATTAATAATTTCTGATACAGCTGGTTTAGCTTGTCGATTACGGTCGAAAAGCAGAGCGTAGTCCGTTCGTCCGAAAATCGGCCAATTGTTTCGCCACGAATCGCCGTCGCTTACGCCCCAGAGAGTTACACGGCTGATTTTGTCGGAATGTTTCAAAAACAGTTTGAAAAAATCGGTATAACGGTTTTGGAATTTCAAGGCAATATCTTCGGGCAAGCCTTCGGCGTAGGGATTCAAGGCTTTATCGAAATCGAAATTCGCCGAAACCTCGGCTCCGCTGAAATTGTCGGGCGAAGGAAGCACCGTCAAATCCATTTCGGTAATCATCACTTTAACACCCAAATCCGAAAAGGCAAGCAGACTTCGCTCGAAGGCTTCGACGGTGGGAAAATCCATAGTAAAATGCCCCTGCATACCGACGGCGTCGATGCGTAATCCCTTTTCCTGCACGGCTTTCACCAGGTCGATTATGCCGCGGCATTTGCTTTCGATGGCCGTGGAATAGTCGTTATAGTAGAGTTCGGCTTCGGGATCGGCTTCGTGCGCAAAGCGAAAGGCAAGCGGAATAAAGTCTTCGCCGATTATCCGATAGAATTTGCTTTGCCGCCACGAGCCGTCGTCCAAAATCGCCTCATTGACCACGTCCCAGCCTTTGATACGACCTTTGTAACGACTTACTACGGTAGTAATGTGGTTTTTCATCCGTTCGATTAGCGTTTCGCGCGAGACTTCGTCGCCGTTTTCGTCGATAAAAAACCATTCCGGAGTTTGTTCATGCCAGACGAGGCAATGACCTGTTATCCAGAGATTGTTGGCTTCGCCGAAAGCTACGAATTTGTCGGCTTCGTCGAAGAAAAATTTCCCTTCTTCGGGTTGGAGATACCTGCTTTTCATGCAGTTTTCGGGAACGATGGCGTCGAATTGTTTTTTGACGATTTCGACGCCAAGCGTGTCGGCGCCGAAAATATGAGCAGTATTCAAGGCCGTTCCTATCAGGAATTTATCCTTTAATACATCTTTTAAACCCTCTTCTTTCAGGGTTTTTTTCGAGTCGGAACAAGCCGACAATGCAAAACCGCAAACTGCGATTATCAATAGCAATTTTTTTGAACTTTTAGACATTTTTTTTGATATTTAGATATATAATTCTTAATTTTTAATTCTTAATTGACTGCGTAGCAGTCTTGGCTCTTGGTTCTTACAATCATGGCTCTCGTTTAATTCTTAATTCGATTTCTCGATTGATGCGGTCGATTACCTTGTCTTCGAGTTCGTATTTTGAGATGATAAACATCGCAAGAACAAGTAATACTGCGGGAATTACGCATACAAGCCAGAGGATTCCCTGTTGTGCAAAAAGGGATTGAGTGGTGGTGTTTTTTTCGTTGAATTGAACGAAAGCCAAAACCATCCCCGGAACGAAACCGCCAAGCGCCATTCCAGCCTTGTAAAATATTCCGGTCAAGGCATTTACAATGCCTGAAATTCGTCTTCCCGTCGTATATTCGCCGTAGGAAATTACTTCGGGAACCAAGGCCCACATGTAGCCCGTAGCCACGATGATACCGGCGGATTTTACGAATTGCGCCGTCATTATGAGCCAGATTTGCGATTTCAAAACGGGAATTATCGAAATGACATACAGTAAAGCCATTCCGAAAATGGCTACGGAAAGAAAGACGTAAAACATTTGTTTTTTGCCGATTGCGCGTTTAATGGCCGGCACCAACGGCATAAAAATAAATGCGGGAACGGATCCTAATCCCTGAAACAAATTGGTGTATTCAGGGGCATTGACGTTGTAAGTCATGTAATAAACTCCTGCCGAATTGCCGATTGCCATCATCGCAAAAGCCGTTATGAAAAAGAAGGCTAAAATGCGCAGAGGACGATTGCGCGTAAATTCAATCCATAAATCGGAGGCTTTTACCTGCGATGTTTTTTCCACCTCCATCACAACGCGCTCTTTTGTTTGCGTGTAACAGAAAATCAGAAGAGCCAAGCCGCTTAAAGCGTAAACTGTCATGGTGATAAACCAGGCGTTTCCTGCCAACGGCGAGTTCATTTTATTGTCGGGCGAAAGATATTGCACCATAGTCGGGATTCCGTAGGCAACGGCCAAACCGCCAAGATTTGCCAGAAACATTCGCGTCGAAGTGAGTTTCGTGATTTCGTCCGTATCGCGTGTAAGCGAAGCGTTGAGCGCTCCATAAGGCACATTTACAAGCGTGTAGCACATCGATAAACCCACATACGCAATATAGGCGTAAAGCAGGGATCCCGAAAATCCGTTCCAGAAACAAAGTATGGCAAAGGCAGTTAGCGGTATTCCGCCTAAAACAAGATATGAACGATACTTGCCGAGTTTGGGATTTCGCTTATCGACAAAAGCGCCGACAAAGGGATCCCAAAGTACATCTACAATGCGGACTACCAGAAACATCACGGCGGCCGTGGCTGCAGGAAGTCCGTAAACATTGGTGTAGAAAATCAAAAGATATTGCGCAACAGTTTGATAAATGAGATTTTGCGCCAAATCTCCCGAACCAAATCCGATTCGCTGTATCCAAGAAAGTTTGTAAAAACCCTTGGATTCGTTTTCAATAATTGAGTTCATTTATATAGACATTTAGACATTTAGACATTTTTTGGACATTTAGATATTTTTTGGACATTTAGATATATAATTCTTAATTGTGGTTGTGGAACTCCTACGGAGTTCAGGCATAGTGTAATCATGCTTTTCTATTGATATTAATGCCCTACGGGCAATTTGCTGATAAAACATCTCTTAATTTTTATTTTTTAATTCTTAATTTTTTTAATTCTCCGGCGCTCCCAGATAACTTGGTTTAAGTCCGCCTAAGTCAATCATTACTTTTTCGAGTACTATTCCGGCGTCCAGCACGCGGATACGCAGACTGTGTTTGCCCGCTTCGCCGACGTGCATCTTCGTTGACGAACGGATGATGCGTTCGCCTTGCCACTT
>JAITGD010000069.1 GCA_031280885.1 Prevotellaceae bacterium
GTAAATTTCTTCGATGGCGCTTCGATCAGTCTTCGATCAGTCTTCGTATTTTTTCGATGACTCTTCGATGATCCTTCGGAGTGCCTTCGATGATCCTTCGATGAGGCTTCGATCAAACATCTGTATCGTACATAAAATCGGATATTTACAAAAAAAGCGATTTTATTAGCCTATCGTTTTTTCTTCGCGGGTAATATTGCCTGGTATGTCAGAAGCTGAAACGACTATTCTTTTATTAGCCAAGTCGTTAATTTCGTTCATAGCGGTGTATATCCACTGATTTCCAATTTTGTGTTCTGCGGCTCCTTCTTCGAGAGTTTCGCCCGAATCATCTACAATTACCACAGTTACCTCCTTCACAGCGAAATCGTCCGACGCCTTTATCCGGATCGTATCGCCGATAGCGCCATGATAAGCCGACAGGTCTATTTCGCTAATGTCCGGAGCATTCAGAAAGTCAGCCACAGCTATATTGTAAGGCCTTTTACCCTTTTTCGCTGCTGCTGCATAAAGCTCTGCAAATTCAGGATTTGCTATTGCATCTTTCGCATAAATTATCGCTTCCTGAAAGCGTTCACGTTGCGCCTTTTGCTTTGGCGAGACCTTGCCGCTCTGTACAGGCGACTTCGATACGATTGTTTGACCATCCAGTTGGCGAAATACTAATAAATCGCCCACTTTTCCACTTAACCCAAAGGTTACTACGTTGTTTTTTGACGTTGCCATTGTAATAAAAATTTAATGTTTGTATTAATGTTTAATGTTTAATGTTTAATGTTTAATGATTAATGTGTTTGAATTGTGATTGTCTGAATCAGGACTTTCAGGATGTTTGGATTCCCAGGATGCTTGCGCTTCAATAAAATCCTGTTCATCTTTTAATCCTGATTCAGACGCGGGGATAAAACATTCCCCTTGCCCGACTGTGTTAAAGTTCGGACATCCGAAAATATAGGCGTAACTACGCTTTGTTATGTCCTTATAATGTACTGATAATAGGTGAGTTACCCCCCCCCCGAGTATGTATCGGGGAGCCGTTTGCTACCTCCGTGTGTGGTCTGGAGGCTGCGTTTACTATGGAGTGTAACATTTTCATGTGTTCACAATTTGTGTCGTTACCTTGTAAAACTCGATTAAACCGACGCAAAGGTAAAACATTTTTTTTAATTCATAATTCATAATTCATAATTCATAATCAAATCAGTTTTCGCAGCTTTTGCTTTGCAATTCTCAGCTGTGCGTCGATGGTTTTGACCGAGATGTTAAGTATTTTGGCTATTTCTTTATATTTCAGACGATCCTCGCAGGCGAGTTTGAAGATCAATCGGCATTTTGCGGGAAGTGATTCTACCACGCCGGTTAAAAGGCTGTCTATCTCTTCTTTGATGATGATATTTTCGGGATTATCTTCGTCGGAAACATATTCTACGGCGATTGATAGTTCTTCGTTTTGGGGTCGTCTATTTGCCTTGTCGATATAATGTATTGCTTTGTTTTTGACGGCCTTGTATAGATAAGTATCAAGGTTATTGACTTCGGGCGTCCTGTTTCTGTTTTGCCAGAGATTGAAGAATACGTCAGATACGATCTCTTCGGCAATCATTTCGCTTTTCGTGAAGTGCATTGCAAATCGAAAGAGAGGTTCATAATAAGCCATATACAAGTCTTTGAGCGCCGATTCATCGTCGTATTTCAAGCGCTTAAGTAGCTCGATATTATGGTTGTTTTTCAATATTCAGTCTTGGTTAAATCGCGATAACAGATTCTCTTATCTTTGCCGTCGTTGCAATAGTGCGGCGTATCGAGCGAATAATTCGCCGAGTTCGGCAGCTTTATCGTCGAGGCCATAGTTTTGGGCAATTGAATTCAGGATGCGTATGTAGTCGATGTTTATTCCAAAGCTGTAATACATCACTCCGTAGTGTCGGCCTGCATTATTCAGAGTTGAGGCGTAAAAGGCTATGCAGGTTTTGGTTTCGGCGAGAAATTCATCGAAAAGCGCCTTGCCTTTTTCTATGGCGCCGGCTCTACAATATGCTTCTATTATGTTTGTTACCGAAAGGTCGTGCGGCGGATAGGTAATATTATAAAAGAATGGACGGCGCGGTGTGAGTTCCAAAGCGCGGTCGAGTACCTCGATTGCTTTGTCGGTTTTTTCTTCATCGATAAGCCTGTCGGCCAAGCTACAGAACATTCCTCTTATGTCGAGCGTCATCATTAGAGATACCATTGCGTGATGATCGACAAGGACTCCGGGCGTGTTCATGTTTCCCCAGCGGTATTTGTTCATCAGATTGTGGTACAGCGTTTCAGTATCGATGTGATTATGGTTTCCGTCGCTGCTTGCATCATCCTTATAAAGATGATTGCGGATGGGAACAAATTTGTATGCAAAGCCATCGTATCGCATATACGGCCCTTGCCCCAGCCCTATTGCATCAGAGGCGGAGGTTGAATAAATCGGCCTGTCCCACTTGTAGTTACTCAGGACGTCAAGCACCGCAAGTTCCGAGCGGAGTATATGGTTTCCGGTGAATTTCAAATAGATGTAGTCGTCTATCAAGGCGCTATCTTTTGCGGCCACTATGCCGTGTTGTAGAACGGAGGCTTTATCGACGGGGATTTTGAAGTTTCGGCAAGGGATATAATTGTCGCCGCTACGTTTGTCGGCATTTGCCGGATTGCACACAAAGTCGATGATTTGCCGTGCGGTAAGCGTATCTTTTATTAAATCGTGTACGGATATATCGCCATTAACTCCCTCCTTGTATGCGCTTTTTGGCATGAGGATTGGCAGCGGCGAGGATTCGTATATTCGGTTCTTCATCTGATCGATATACCATTCGCCGTACAGCAGGCTCATGTTCACAATGCGCAGGTCGGGGCGATTGCCTTCGACCTCCTGCGAGTACCACAGGGGGAAGGTGTCGTTGTCGCCAAAGGTAAAAAGTATTCCGTCGCGACCCTCGACTGTGGCAAGATAATTCCAAGCTATATCTCGCGCAATGTAGCGGTTAGAGCGGTCGTGGTCGTCCCAATTCTGCATCGCCATGATACATGGCGCCGACATGCAGAGGAGAGTAGCTGCGGCGGCTGCCGGCAAGGGTTTCAAGCCACGTTGCCTGCGTGCAAATTCAAAAATCGAAAGCACCGCAAAACCAATCCACACAGCAAAAGCATAGAAGGAGCCGGCAAAAACATAGTCGCGCTCGCGGGGCTGATTTGGCGGGATGTTCAGATAAAAGGCTATGGCAATTCCGGTGAAAATGAAGAGTAAAGCCACTATGAAGCAATTTTTTCTATCGCGTCGAAAATGAAAACACATTCCCAGCAGGCCAAGTATCAGAGGGATCATGTAATATTCGTTTCGCGCCTTGTTTTCCTTCAGATTGTCGGGGAATTTATCCATATCCACTCCCAGCCTTGCGCGGTCGATGAAGCTGATACCTGAGATCCAATTTCCTTCCGTTGGATTGCCGTCGCGTCCCTGGACGTCGTTTTGCCTTCCCGCGAAGTTCCACATGAAATATCTGAAGTACATCCATCCGAATTGATAATTAAGCATAAAGCGGAAGTTTTCGGCGGATGTCGGCATCCGCGAGAAGCCCTGTTCGGTGGAAGCCATGCCTTTCATATCAGCCCATTTGACGTATTGTTCAAAATGACCTGGCTGACGGCTGAAAAGTCTCGGCAAGAACATATTATATCGAGGATCTGTACGATAGCCGTTGAAAATCTCGCGTGCCTCGTACCTTCCGTTTACCTTATCGTAGATGCGTTTATTTATAGCGATGTCCTCGATTTTGTTTGCCGGCGCCGGAGGCGAAGCAAAGGATTCTCCCGAAATAAGTGGATGATCGCCATACTGTTCGCGATTCAAATAGCTGAGTAGCGAGAATACATTACTTGGGTCGTTTTCGTTTATCGGAGTGTTAGCGTCGGAACGTATCACTATGGCAGCCAACGAGAAATATCCAAGCACTATCATCGTAAGGCAAAGTGCAAGGGTGTTCATCAGGACTTTTTTTCGGATGCGTGTGTACCACACCACCGCAGCTAAGGCTGCCATCGATGCAAAAACGTAGAAGACAAGCCCGCTGTTATAAGGCAGGCCAAAAGTATTGACAAAGAGCAACTCAAAGTACGAAGCAAGTCGCGGAACTCCCGGAATCACACCCCAAATCACAAAGCCGAGTATTAGTATCGAAATCAGCAGTGTAAGTACCACACCCTTAGTCGTTACCTTGTATCTTCGGAAGTAAAAGACGAAGACCATCGCAGGTATTGCAAGCAGATTAAGTAGATGAACTCCAATCGACAAGCCTATAAGATATGCCACAAGAACGATCCAGCGTCCGGCGCCTGCCTTGTCTGCTTCTTCTTCCCATTTAAGCATCGACCAGAATACCAAAGCGGTAAACAGCGACGACATAGCATAAACCTCGCTTTCGACTGCCGAAAACCAGAAGGTGTCGCTGAAGGTGTATGCCAGCGCTCCGGCTAAGCCAGCTCCGAGCGTTGCAACTGTTTCACTGATATTTAACTCGTCTTTACCTCCGTACATTCTACGCGCAAGATGCGTGATGCTCCAAAAGAGAAAAAGTATGCAGAAGGCGCTACACAATGCCGACATAATGTTCACCATCATGGCCACCGATTCGGGCGAGCTTGCAAAGAGCGTAAAGGCGCGAGCCACAAGCATAAATATCGAAGCGCCAGGAGGATGTCCTACTTCCAACTTGTATGAAGTAGCCGTAAATTCGCCGCAATCCCAAAGGCTCGACGAGGGTTCGATAGTAAGCAGATACACCGCAGCCGCAATCGCAAAGACGCACCATCCGGCTATATTGTTGATTAGTTTAAAACGCATGAGCATTAATTTATAACGTTAATCCGTGTCCGTTTGAACCGTGCAAAAGTAGGTAATTTTCTTGAAGCAGACGGTTGGACGCTTGGACTGTTGGACGGTTGGACAGTTGGACGGTTGGACGGTCCGGAAATCTTGGCTCTTGGTTCTTGCAATCTTGGTTCTTTGTCCTTGCAGCTTATGGAAAAAGTGTATTTTTGCGACGTGAAACTTGTCCCTTTTTTTTGATATTTTGGGGACAAATGAAGGCAATAAATTTATATGCTAAGCACTGTAAAAGAAATAGAAAGAAAGGCAAAGTCTTACAAGCGAGGGAAAATATTTTTCATCGATGATTTTGCGGCTTTAGGTACGCCTGATGCTATTAAAAAAGCATTGCAACGTTTGGTGCATTCGGGCTTGCTTGAACGGCTGGCCAAAGGAATTTATTTGTATCCTGAAAAAGAACGTGAAATATGTGGCGAAAAATATGCTCAATCTTTCCACTCAAGTTCCTGTAAATGTGGTGTATTTGACAGACGGCACGGCGCGAAGAATTAAAATAGGTAAAGGGAGAGGCATTTTGTTCAAACATACTTCCGACATGAAGCGCTTATCGTATAAGTCTGAATTTCTGATGCTTCTTGTATCAGCATTAAGCGAAGCAAACATAAAATATTTATCAAAAGATGACAAAATTATTGTTAAAGAGCATTTTACAAAGATTACCAAACAGGAATTTGAAACAGATATTCACTTAATACCTATTTCAATCCGTAAATTTTTAATGTCATTATGAAAATACTAAAATTGTCTGATAATGAAAAGATTGATATAATCAATCGACTGAAAGAACGCACAAACATTTTGCAGGTTGTTATCGAAAAAGACGTTTGGGTTACTGCTGTATTAAAAGCTTTGTTTTCAACTTCATGTGCCTCGCATTTAGTTTTCAAAGGCGGCACTTCATTGAGCAAAGGCTGGAAATTGATAGAACGCTTCAGCGAAGATGTTGATGTGGCCATTAGTCGCGATTTTTTTGGAATCACAAATGTTGCAAGCAGAAATCAAGACTGTTAGACGGTTGGACGGTTAGACATTTGGACGCTTGGACTGTTGGACGCTTGAACATTTGGACTGTCCGGAAGTCTTGGCTCTTGCTTCTTGCAATCTTGGTTCCATCTAAAACTTTTTTCACTACTTTTGCCCTGCTATTTCGACGATTTGTAGGAAAGCATTTTTTTTGTAATGAACATCTTAGTATAAAATTATGAAATTCGGTGTTGTTATATTTCCCGGCTCTAATTGCGACCATGACATGATTTACGCCTTCGGCAATATCATGGAACAGGAGGTGGTTCCGCTTTGGCATAAGGATAAATCGCTGCAAGGAGTTGATGGCGTTCTACTTCCCGGAGGTTTTTCCTATGGCGATTATCTCCGTTCGGGCGCCCTGGCACGTTTCTCGCCGGTAATGAACGAAGTAATGGATTTTGCCGCAAACGGAGGCTTCGTCTTTGGCGTGTGCAACGGCTTTCAAATATTGTGCGAATCGGGCTTACTGCCAGGAACTTTGCTGCACAATAGCAATCAAAAATTCATCTGCAAGAATGTACACATTGTACCCGACGCCAAGCAAAGTCATCTGACTCGCTACTTGGAACCGCAAGTGCTGAAAATACCTGTAGCTCACGGCGAAGGCCGATACTACGCCTCGTCGGACACGCTGGCCGAAATGCGCAATAACGGACAAATACTCTTCCGCTACTGCGACGCAACAGGCAATATATCACAAAATTCAAACCCTAACGGCTCGGTCGAAAATATTGCAGGAATTTGCAACGAACGCAAAAACGTATATGGAATGATGCCGCATCCCGAACGAGCTGTGGACGACGAACTTGGTAATACCGACGGAGTACGTATCCTGCAATCTATTTTAAAAATGATGAAATAGATTTTTAACTATCGCCCATGCAATTTCGTAACGTCATAGGACACAGCGAACTCAAACAAAAACTTACGGCAACGGTCGCCGACGGTCGCATCAGCCACGCGCAGTTGTTCGAAGGCGCGGCAGGTTATGGAAGTCTGCCCGTAGCCTTGGCTTACGCACAATATGTGGCCTGTACCAACAGAAACAGAGACGATTCCTGTGGAGTTTGCCCCTCGTGCGTGAAATACGCCAAGGCAGCTCATCCCGACCTGCATTTCGCATTTCCTGTAAACACAACTAAAACAGTGAAATCCCCCGCCGTAAGCGACCATTTTATCAACGAATGGCGAAAAATGATTACCGAAACAAAATATTTTTCGGAACAGGATTGGTATGAAGCGATTGGCATTGATAAACAAGGTAATATCAGCGTACATGAAGCGGAAAAAATAATATCGAAACTGAATTTCAAATCCTACGAATCGGAGTATAAAATAATGATACTCTGGTTGCCCGAGCGAATGAACGCTGCTTCGGCCAATCGGCTACTCAAACTCATCGAAGAACCTCCGACAAATACTTTATTTCTTTTCGTTACCGAAGCATCGGGAAAAGTCTTAAACACAATATATTCCAGAACTCAACGAATAAGATTGCATCCAATAGACGAAAACGATATAGCGACAGCGCTTGCCGATGGCGAAACATCAAAAGAACAGATATATACAGCTGCCCGGCTTTCGGAAGGCAATTTCATCACTGCCCGCAGTTTACTGAAAAGCGCATCAAACGAAAATTTTGAAAAATTCGTCTTATTGATGCGATTAGCTTACAACAAAAATGTCATCGGACTGCTGGAATGGGCTGAAAATATGCCGGAACTCGGACGCGAAAGAATGAAAACTTTTCTGATATATGCCGAAAGAATGGTGCGCGAAAATTTTATATTGAATATGAAACTCGACGAAATTGCATACCTCGGTTTTGAAGAATACGAATGGGCTAAAAAATTTTCGCTGTTTATTAACAAACAAAATGTCGGCAAACTGTATAAATGTCTGAATACAGCTATATTGCAAATTGCACAAAATGGGAATGCTAAAATAATATTCACCGATTTAGCGCTGAAAATAATGCAGATGATAAGGCAATGACAATAACGAATGATAAAAAATAATCGAGAGTAATGCTTTGTATAACTAATCCTTACACCGATCCATATTTTAATATGGCTGTCGAAGAATATATTTTGACAGAATTTGCCGAAGAAATATTCATGCTCTGGCGCAACGAACCTGCTGTAATAGTGGGCAGAAACCAAAATGCACACGCCGAAATCAATCTCGAATTTGTGAAAGATAAAGAAATTAAACTCGTGCGCAGGCTAACAGGCGGAGGAGCAGTGTTTCACGATTTAGGAAATATTAATTTTACTTTTGTAAAAAACGGCGCCGATCCCGATTTCCGAAAATTTACTCAACCAATCATCGAAGTATTGCAGGCGCTCGGAGTGAACGCATGTTTTGAAGGACGTAACGATTTGACAATTAACGGCAAAAAATTCTCAGGAAATGCAATGACAATTTCTAAAGACAGAACGCTCGAACATGGAACAATGCTGTTCGCATCGAACATGAAAGATCTTTCCAATGCCCTGAAACCAAATCCATTAAAGTTCGAGGACAAAGCCGTAAAATCCACTCGCAGCAGAGTAACAAACATAAGTGAACATTTGCAAAAGCCATTGACAGTCTTGCAATTCCGAGACATAATAATGAATTTTATGCTCGAAAATCTCTCATCGTGTCGTCCGTACGCTTTTACTGTCAAAGATGTGGATTGTATCAACGAATTGAAATGGGAAAAATACTCCACGCGAGAATGGAATTTCGGACGCTCGCCTGCATACCGATTCGCAAAAGCAGTCAAAACAGCAGCGGGCGGAACAGTTGAATTTCATATAGATATAAATGGCGGATTGATTGCGGGCATACGAATATTCGGCGATTTTTTCGGATATAAAAATATAGCCGATATCGAAAATTTGCTCGAAGGCTGTCCGCATATCGAAAAAGAAATTGCCGCCAGACTGTCAAAAATAAACCTGTCGGAATATATAATAAACGCTACAGTAGAGGAACTTATAGCGGGAATGTTTTAAATAAAAATTTTACTTTTTATCTTTGAATAGTCGGTGAAAATAATTATAGATAAAGACATTCCCTTTATACGCGGGCTTTTCGAACCTTGCGCCGAAACCCTGTATCTTCCTTGTGCCGAAATAGTTTCAAAAAATGTAAAAGACGCCGACGCTTTAATAATCCGCACTCGAACACAATGCAACAGAGAACTGCTTGCCGACTCGAAAGTGAGTTTTATTGCTTCGGCTACAATAGGTTACGACCATATCGACGTAGAGTTGTGCCGCGAAAAAGGAATCGCCTGGAACAACGCTCCGGGATGTAATGCACGCGCTGTGTCACAATATGTTATCTCTGCTTTGCTGCACATAGCTGAAACACGCTCACATAATTTAAAAGAAAAATTTTTGGGAATCGTTGGAGCGGGAGCTGTGGGAAGTCAGGTCGAACTCGCGGCTCAAGCGCTGGGAATGTCTGTGATTCTGAACGATCCTCCTCTGGAACAAAACAACCGTTCAGGAAAATATACCAATCTGGATACTCTGCTCAAAAATGCCGATTATGTAAGTCTGCATGTCCCACTGACCTCGTCAGGAGCTTATCCCACAAGACATTTGGCTGGATTTGATTTTTTCGACAAACTGAAAAGCGGCGCAATTTTTATTAATAGTTCGCGGGGAGAAATAGTCGATGAATCAGCACTTAAATATGCCCTGAAAAGTAAACGCACAGATGGAGCCGTTCTCGACGTGTGGCAAGGCGAACCATCAATTGATCAGGAACTTGTAAAGCTCGTCGATTTGGCTACTTTTCACATCGCAGGATATTCGGTGCAAGGCAAAATGAATGCGGCTGCCATGGCTGCAAATAGTGTAATCGAACATTTCAATTTGCCTTTGAAAAGCCTTGAAACGACGTCATTACAAGCCTCCGAACATCGCGAAATAAACATAAACGCCCGAAACAATTCTTTGCAAAATATCATAACAAGCGCCATGCTTGCCACTTATGAGATAGAGCGGGACAGCGCTTTGCTGAAAAATTCGCCGAGCGCTTTCGAACAACTGCGTAATACGTACAATTACAGGCACGAACCAGCCTCATACTCTCTGAAACTTAACGGCTGTAATGATGATTCGCTAATAGAGTCTCTTAAAAAATTAGGCTTTATTTTAAATGCAAATTAAATTTAATATCTCAGGCGCAGCCCTGCGCGGAAATTAAAATTCATTGGCACACTTTTTCTTATGGTTTTGATATTATTTCCGTCGTCGAAATAATATACAGCGTTTGGTTCTGCGAATATTCGCAGCGGCCCCGCAATTTTATAATCAATCCCAAATCCCCCAAAAACAGACCATTGTATTTCTTTTACTTTCTGATTTTGCGATGGAAGATCGACGTTGTAAGTTTCTTTCGCCAAAAAACAGATTTCGCCCATGCCTCCTGCCGTAGCATACACCGAAAATCTGTTCATTTCCAGCAAAGTATATACAGTTCCAAGCGGTACTCCAAGATAGTGCAATCTTGTTTTTCGCTCGATATT
>JAITGD010000187.1 GCA_031280885.1 Prevotellaceae bacterium
AGCCTACGGTTAATAAAGTGTCGCCCCTGCGGGGCTTGCAATTACTCAGCCTTTTATTTCAGAAGAATATTGACATGAACTAAACAACCATCTTAGCACCTCAATTTAATATTTCGCCCGACTTTTTTATGAGCGAAAGCTCTTAAATCGACATCCGCAAAATATGTAAAATCAATGAAATAAAATAAAATTTTGCATTTATGCTTGTTGTTCGGAAAAATATACTTACCTTTGCCGAGCCTTTTAGCAAATCGGGGTGTGGCGCAGTTGGCTAGCGCACTTGCATGGGGTGCAAGGGGTCGAATGTTCGAGTCATTTCACCCCGACGATGGTCGAATGACATAATGCTAAAGTTTTAAATTGGAAAAAGCGGAGGTTTCGACTTCCGCTTTTTTGATTAATCATCTTGTTTCCCAAAAAAAGTCATACATTTGTAATCGTTTAGTAACACAAACGAACTGTTCTTTGGTTTAAATACTGATTTATTTGTAATAAATTGAAAACAAAATTGTTTGTTTCTCTGTTTAGGCATTTATAACATCTGTGTTGCTTCAAGTAACATGATGGTTGTGTTTTTAGACAAGTTACTTATATTATAGATATTAACTGTTAATTTTAAATAACGATAATATAGATTGTTTATGGAAAGTAAAAGACAAAAGAGATTCACCTTTAGCGAAGATTGGACGGCAACAATAACGGGTGGATTGATAATATTGCTGTTTGTTGCCGCATACACTATTTTTCGGATCGAACCGCGCTGGCCGGCATTCCGCTGGGAAAACGCCAACGATCTGGTAGCAAAAGTATTTGCTCTGGATAATTTATGGCATACGCTGATAGTGTTCCTATTCTCGTTTCTGTGCATTTTTGTAGCAAATCTTTTTCAAGGAAAGGGAATAAAATCAATAGCCGCTTACCCCGTTCTTTTCGTTCTGACCTTTATAGCTATGACAATAGGCGGAGCTACTCTGATGAGAAATTGGGGTCTGGAAACTGTAATTTTCAGTTTGTTAATCGGGCTGTTCATAAATAATGTCTTCGGAGTTCCCGAATGGGTTCGAGGAATATTGAACTCTGAACTATACATCAAAATCGGGCTGGTATTGCTTGGCACGAGCATCATTTTCGGCGACATACTCAAAGCCGGAACTCTGGGACTTATTCAGTCGGTGATAGTTGTTTTCGGAGTATGGTATTTTTCTTTCTGGCTGTGCAAGAAGATGAAAATCGACAAAGAAATGTCGATGATGCTATCCAGCGCAGTTTCCATTTGCGGAGTATCGGCAGCAGTGGCCACCGCAGGCGCAATAAAAGGCGACAGAAAAAAACTCTCATACGTAGTTTCGCTGGTTTTGGTCGTAGCAATGCCGATGATTGTGCTGATGCCTTTATTAGCCAAATTATTAGGACTTGACGAAATTATGGCAGGAGCATGGATAGGCGGAACTATCGACACTACAGGAGCAGTGGTCGCTACGGGTGCAATGTACGGAGAAAAAGCATTGGAAATAAGTTCAATTGTGAAATTCTCGCAAAACGTTCTGCTCGGACTGGCCGCTTTTCTGATTGCCATTTATTGGAGCTATACCAACAACAAAGGAAACGAATATGCCGAAAAACCAAGCCTCAAAATAATCTGGAACCGTTTTCCGAAATTTGTCTTAGGATTTCTGCTTGCCTCGCTCGCCTTTTCCTTCCTGCTGAATCCCGCAGAAAATAAACCGATGATGGATACCCTGAAAAAATTGCAAGGACTGTGGTTTGCTCTTGGATTCACTTCGATAGGCATGGAAACCAACTTCAAAACTTTAATTAACAACGAAAATAGACGGGCAACGCTGACCTTCTTAGGAGCGCAAACCTTCAACATTGTCTTTACTCTGGTGGTGGCATATCTCGTCTTCGGTGTAAAATGGTAAAAAATAAAATCTTATAGAAAAGCTTTGCTTATGGATAAATTTATTCTGAAATGTAGCGCCTGTGGAAAAGTTTTCAACAATTTCGGCGAATGGTTCGAAAACGCGCAAACCTGTCCCACCTGTGGAAAAAACAGAGTAGAAGTCGTTTATAATCACGACTACACTCTGCTGAAATCATTGATCTACCAAAAAAATTGCACCGACAATACAATTTGGCGATACTTCGATTTCATGCCACTGAACAATCGCGACAACATTGTAAGCCACGGCGAAGGAAACGTCAGCATAAATCGCTGGGAATTTCTGGAACGACACGCAGCAAATCATCATGGAATAGATTGTAAAATATACGTATATCGTGCCGACGAAAATCCGGCCACACGAACCTTCAAAGACGCCGGAGCTTCGCTGGCAGCAAGCGTACTGAAAGAATTAGGCGTCAAAAATTACGTAGTTGCCAGCACAGGCAACGTAGCCAATGCTTTTGCATATTACATGGCAAAAGCCGGAATCTCGCTTTCGGCATTTATTCCTTCCGACGCCTTAGTTGCGCACAGCGCCGGAGTAAGCTATTACGGCCAGCGAGTTTTCCGCGTAAACGGCGACTATTCCAAAGCAAAAGAAATAGCCCGCGAATATGCCGCAAAATACAAAATCCCAATGACCGGCGGCAATACCGACCCCCTGCGAGTAGAAGCAAAACGAAGCATGATATTCGACTGGCTGCGAGCGACGCCCGAATTTCCAACCGTTTATATCCAAGCGCTGAGTGGAGGCACCGGACCTGTAGCTATCGACAAAGCTATTCGCGAAATAGCTCACACAGGATTAATTCCCAAAGCCCCACGTTTTATAATGATTCAACCGAGCGCCTGTGCGCCGATGGCCGAAGCCTGGGAAAAAGCCAAAACCTCAGGCTTTCCCGAAGGATGGCGAAACAAGTATCCGATATATGAAAACCCCGAAACCTCGATACCCACTTTAGCCACAGGCAATCCGGCCTCGTATCCCATTGTCGGCGAGTTGGTACGCCAAACAGGAGGCGAAATTTTCAGCTTCGACGAATCGCGTTGCGAAGACATAGCACGCCTCATCGCCTACGAAACTCTGGTGCGGATAGGACCAGCCTCAGCAATAGCGCTGGGCGGATTTTTCGACTCGCTGAAACGAAATCTTATACGCAACGGAGATGTGCTGATGATAAATATCGGCGAAAGCATAGACCGCGCTCCCGATTTTTTTACACAACTGATATATACCGAAAAACAAGCCGACTCGGTAAACGACTGCAAAATATTCGACAGAACAAACCTGCAATCAAAACTGTGGGACAAAGTTCTTAATTATGAATTATGAATTCTTAATTCTTAATTCTTAATTCTTAATTATGATTTATGAATTATGAATTAGCTACGCAGTCTGGCTTGATAGTCTTTATGGACGTGAAATAAATAACTTATAAACTTACGACTTTTTTACCGCAAAGAGCGCAATGCCTTTGCGTACCTTGCGTAAACTTTGCGCCCTTTGCGGTAAAAGGTCTCAGGTATTTTGCCATAAAACAGAAACAACTTATATATTTCACATCCCTTACACTCGTCAGAGAGCATCTTACATTCAAAAAAACGCTGTTTACATCCGTCGGAAAGCATCTTACATTCAAAAAAACGCTATTTACATCCGTCGGAAAGCATCTTACATTCAAAAAAACGCTGTTTACATCCGTCGGAAAGCATCTTACATTCAAAAAAACGCTGTTTACATCCGTCGGAAGGCATCTTACATCCGTAGGAAAGCATCTTACATTCAAAAAAGATCTGCGTGCATCCGTAAAATCCACGTCATCTGCGTGCAAAAAGACTGTCGAACCAGCCTGCGTAGCTCTCTTAATTCTTAATTTTTAATTCTTAATTGCCTGCGTAGCGTCTTGGCTCTTGGTTCTTGCAATCCTGGTTCATAATTTATAATTCATAATTCATAATTCATAAAAATATGTACCTTTGACCCCGATTTATTAACACAAGTACAACGTAACACTAAAAGTACTATGCAAACATATCAACAATTTATTAACGGGAAGCTTGTTGATTCCCATTCATCCGACTGGATTGAAGTAG
>JAITGD010000039.1 GCA_031280885.1 Prevotellaceae bacterium
GGGGTTTAATTTACCGAAAAAACGTAAACATTTTTAATAACTTTCTTATAATGCCCCCCCCCCCCCCCCCCCCCCATGTATATACGGAAGACAGTTCGCTACCCTTCGCAGAAACGATAGCAACTATTGATATGTGAGGCATCATTTGCATTATGACATCATTTGTTTTTTATACAAAAATGTTCAACGCCTTCTCAAATTATCTCGGCGCAAAGGTAAACATTTTTTTAATTATGAATTCTTAAAGATTCAGGATTGCAAGAACCAAGAATCAGGACGCTGCGCAGGCTGGTTTGATGGATCAAAAAAAGTTTGAGGTGCTATGCAAATATTTGGAATCAAAATGCAAAATCATAGCACCTCAAACTTTTCTTGAACTTTCACATTCAGATTTTTGAACAGGAAAGTCCAAATATCCGCAGCTTCTTCTATGGCCACTGTGGTTGAACGGCCTGCGCCATGTCCCGCCTTGGTTTGTATGCGGATTAAGGCCGGATTTTTCCCGTTTTTTTGCTTTGCCTGCAAAGTGGCGGCATATTTGAATGAATGTGCCGGTACTACGCGGTCGTCGTGGTCTGCCGTCATGACCATCACTGCGGGATAGTCGGCTTTGTCGCTAATATTGTGCAACGGCGAATATGCGTACAGATATTCGAACATTTCCTTGCTGTCGGCGCTTGTGCCGTAATCGCCAGCCCAGGCCCAGCCTATGGTAAACGTTTGATAACGTAGCATATCCATCACTCCAACTTGCGGCACGGCTGCGCCGAAGAGTTCGGGACGCTGGTTCACTACTGCGCCAATCAGCAATCCTCCGTTCGAGCCGCCCTGAATGCCGAGTTTTGCCGGCGAGGTATATTTTTGTGCGATCAGGTACTCTGCGGCTGCGATAAAGTCGTCGAACACATTCTGTTTATTCATTTTAGTTCCGGCTTTGTGCCATTCTTCGCCGTATTCGCCGCCACCGCGGATATTCGCCAAAGCATACACTCCGCCTTGCTCCAACCAAAGCAACCGACTGACGCTGAACGAGGGCGTTAGGGAGGCGTTGAATCCTCCGTAGCCGTACAGCAGCGCGGGATTGTTTCCATTCAGCGACATGTCCTTTTTGCGGACGATGAACATCGGTACTTTGGTACCGTCCTTGCTTTCGTAGAAAACCTGCTCGGTGAGATAGTCATCAAAATTAAAATCTATATCAGGCTTGAAATATTCGGAGTATGTGTTGTTTGCAACATCATATTTATAAATGACGGTCGGAAAAGTGAACGAGGTGAAAGCGAAATACGCTTCGTTGTCGTCGTATTCGCCTTGCACTCCGCCGCAGGAGCCTAAAGCCGGCAGGCTGAGTTCGCCCGTTTCCGCGCCGTTCATGCCATATATTTTTATTTCGCTGCGGGCATCCTTCAGATACACGGCGAATAGTTTTCCGCCCACATGACTCACTCCGTTAAGCACGTTTTCGCTTTCGGGAATGAGGTCGGACAGCGGCGCGTCCGGCGCGTTCGCAATGACTGCATCTTTTCCGTACGAAGCGAGTTTTTCGAGATTCACCTTTACGAGCTTGTATTTGGGAGCATTACAGTTGGTGTGGAAATAAACGTCGTCGCCCGTGTTTGCCACCGGATTCCACTCGCTGTCGAAATTATCGTTGAAAGGAATAAGTTCCGTATTTTTTTCCAGATTCTTGATATACACCTTATTACCGTCGGTACTTTCGCTTTGCGACACTATCAGAAAACGTTCATCGTCGGTAACGTCGGCGCCGCAGTTGCGCAAAGGATGTTCCTTGTCGACGAACACAAGTTTGTCTTTCGATTGTGATTCGCCGACGGTGTGATAATAAAGTTTATGATACTCATTTTTCGAGGTCAAAGCAGTTCCGGTCTTCGGTTCGTCGTATCGGCTATAGAAGAAACCGTTTTTGTACCAGGATATTCCGGAGAATTTAATCCAACGTAGTTCGTCGTCCAATTTTTGTCCGGTAGCCACGTCGAGCACATGGATAGTATTCCAGTCGGAACCGGCCGAAGCAATCATGTACGCCATATATACTCCGTTCTTACTCACCGAAGTACGCGACAGCGCCACCGTACCGTCGGCCGACAGCGTATTCGGATCGATTAATATACGCTCTGTACCATCTACATCTTTGACATACAGCACACTTTGATTTTGCAGGCCGTCGTTTTTGGTGTAGAAATATCTGCCGGCTTTTTTCGACGGCACGCCCTGCTTCGGATAGTTCCACAATTTGGTAAGTCTTGCTTTTACGGAATCGCGATAAGGCACAGACTCCAAATAGTTGAACGTTACGGAGTTTTGAGCATCGACCCAAGCTTTGGTTTCGTCAGAATTATCGTCTTCGAGCCAGCGGTATGGGTCGGCCACCTGCGTATCGAAATACTTATCTGCCGTATCGACAATTTTCGATGCAGGATAGTTTATTCCATTCTGACGTGTGCCACAAGCGCAGGCAATCAGAAGTAAAGATAAGGGAATCAATGTTTTCATAACTGATATTAATTTTAATTGAACGTTAAAAAATGTATAATACGGCACAAAAGTAATCGGATTTATCGAACCTGAGATTTGGTATTCAAAAATAAATTATACCTTTACCGTTGTTTTTGCGAGTTGTATTTCTCGGTTTCGCAAGGATATAAAGGTGAATGCAAGCACTTTAATCAACAAAAACCGACATTGCAGTTCGACAGTATTTTTCGGAAATCTTAAACTTGAAGTCTTTAGTATATGGCACAACAACAAAAAAAATTCATCACTTGCGACGGCAATTATGCTGCTGCACACATCGCGTACATGTTTAGCGAAGTATCGGCTATTTATCCGATTACGCCTTCGTCCACGATGGCGGAATACGTTGACGAATGGGCTGCTACGGGTAAAAAGAATCTTTTCGGCGAAACCGTCAAGGT